>NZHK01000024.1 GCA_002691285.1 Fidelibacterota bacterium
GAGATTTTTAGAAAATTAATACATATTTCTTCTTTAGCCATTCCTTTAATTTATTTTTTTCTAATTAAGGATAAAAATGTAATGGCTATTATTCTTATAATTTTAACCTTAAGCTCGCTATTAATTGAATATGCTAGACTTAACCGGAAGGGTTATGTTAGATTTTTTTTTCACAAATATCTTAAATCAGTTCTAAGGTCAAATGAATTGAAAGGCCATTTGACTGGAGCAACGTGGATGCTGATTGGGTTTACCTTTTCAGTAATAATATTTGATTTTGAAGTTTCGGTATTAGCATTATTGTTTCTTTCTGTTGGTGATGCTGTTGCTGCGGTAGTTGGCCGTGCTTTACCTATTGGAAAAATATGGGATAAATCGATTCTTGGCTCCTTATCAGGATTTTTGTTTTGTGTAATTTTTGGATTAGCTATAAATAATACACTTTCATTACAAATAATTATTTTTGGTGCAATCTCTGGCATGTTTATTGAATTAATTCCTTTAAAAATAAATGATAATTTTTCCATTCCAATTTTTTCAGGATTTATTATGCAAATTCTTAAAGAAATTTTATGACATTTTTATTCCCCTCGGCATTTTGGTTATTTGGATTTTTATCTATACCAATCATTATTCATATACTAAATAGATTTAAACTACGTAAAGTTGAATATAGTAGTATTGCGCTTATAAAAGAATTAAAGTCGAGTGCTATTTATACTTTGAACTTAAGGAAAATTTTAATCCTTATTTTAAGACTGTTATTTATAACATCTTTGATTCTTATGTTTGCTAGACCAGTAACAAAAGGTTTTATTCCAGGGTGGTTTGCTGCAGAACAGGATGCTAGTTTAGTTATTATTATAGATAATTCAGCTAGTATGACAGCAACTAAAAATGGAAAATCTTACCTAGACATCTCAAAGAGCGAAGTGATGGCTATCCTTCCTAGTTTTAAAAAAGAAACTCAGGTTATTATTTCACAAACATGTCCTCCAAAAATTGTTTTTAAAGGAATCAATACTTCTTCTGATATTCGCAATTCAATAAAATATATAGAACCTACTAATGATTATGATAATCTATGGGAAACTATCAATAATATAATCATAGATGAAGATATCAATGGTGTAATTAAAGAATGCATCGTTTTTAGTGACTTTATGCACTTTCCTGATTCTTCTTTTATTGAGGATTTTAAGTTCGAAAATAATTGGAAATTTTATTTTATAAAACATGGTAAAATGGATAAAAATCTAGGTGTATCTAGTGTCTCATTTTTGAATAGGATGAAAATATTAACTCAATTAATTAGTATAGAAACAGATATAAAAAACACGGGGATTAATAATTTAGAAAATATACCTATTGAATTAAGTTTTAATAATCAGAGAGTAGGGCAAGTAATTACTGAATTCAAACCTGATTTTGGAAAATCGTTTCTTTTCCAAGCATATCCAATAAAAGATGGAATTCTAGAGAGCGTTATATCTCTTCCTGAAGATGATTATCTTTTAGATAATAATTGGTATCAAACGATTGCTATAATGGATAAAATAGATTGTGGTGTTATAGGACCTAATATTGAAGACATCTCTCTTATCGAAATGGTTCTGCAATCTATCGATCCTGATGGATCTTTTCTAAATATTTCCAGAATTTTTCAGCCTAAAATAAAAAGGCTCTTTTTAGATGATTTAGATTTGGTTTTAATCCACAATGTTGAAGGTATTTCTGAGCAAGGAGTACAAGACTTAGAAAATTTTTTAAAAAAAGGTGGAGGGGTCATATGGTTTCAAGGTGATTCAAGTCTAGAAAATTTTCATTCAGATCTTTTTTCTAGATTAGACTTTCCTAGACAAGAGAATATAGTTACTTCAGGAGGTGGAGTTTTCAATACTGAAGTTATATCAGATAGGTCATATTTTTTACCAAACTTACAAAAACGAACTATTGAAAAAGAGCTCCCAGAAATTTTTAGTTATATTAAAGTTGCAATTTCACCAAATCATAAAGTGCATTGGAAATTAAATAATGATGATCCTTTATTACTAGAATTCTCAAAAGGGATTGGAAATATTTTTTATTTTTCTACGTTGTTAAATTTTGGATGGACTGATTTACCGATTCGTGGCATGATTGTCCCCTTACTTTATAGATTATTGATATTAACAGGGACAGATGAAGTTAATACTGCACCAGTACTAATTAATGAACCAAAAATTATAGATATCAAGGAGAGTCATTTGATTAATTCTTGGGAGATTGTCTCGCCAACAGGAAAAACTGAATTAATTGTCCCAAATTATGATAAAGAAATAATTAAAATAACACAAACTAATGAATTAGGAGTTTATGAAGTATATAATAATGGAAAACATTTCACTTCTTTCCCTACTAGGCTTCATTATAATGAATACCCCCAGCAGTCTATTGATAAAGAAAATTTAAAAAATATTTTTCTAAAAAATACTCTAAGATGGATAAGTTTAGATGAAAACTTCAATAAGGTTTTTTCAGAAACTCGGCATGGAAAATCTCTATGGAATATGTTTTTAATTTTAGCTATAATTTTTCTTTTACTTGAAACGATACTAAGTGCTCCAAATATAAAAAAACTAAAAATATAAAATCTTAATGGATCATAAAATATCTAAACAAGAAAAAGTGTTACTCATTGGAGTAATAAGCCAAGCAAACAATGAGAGTGTAGTTGAAGAGCATATTCAGGAACTATTTTTACTAGTAAAAACAGCTGGAGCAGAAGTTGTGGGTGTAATAACTCAAAAAGTTTCTAAAATTAATCCTGCTACATTAATTGGTGCTGGAAAGGCTAAACAAATTATTTCTCAAGCAGAGGAGATTGGTGCTAAAATAATAATTTTTGATGATGAGTTGTCTCCGGCTCAAATTAAGAATTATCACAAAATGTCAAAAAATATAAAAATTTTGGATCGTAATGGTTTAATATTAGATATTTTCAAAAAACATGCACGAACTAAAGAGGCTATCACTCAAGTTGACTTAGCTTATATGGAATATTTATTGCCTAGATTGACTAGGCAATGGACACATTTAGAGCGTCAAATGGGAGGAATAGGTACCAGAGCAGGAATGGGAGAGACTCAAATAGAAATAGATAGAAGATTAATCAGGACTCGAATTAGTAAATTAAAAAAGGAGCTTCAAAAAATTGAAAAGGAACGAGTAACTCAGAGTCTTAATCGTAAGTCTGAATATAGAGTTTCATTAGTTGGGTATACGAACGCAGGAAAATCTACACTTTTTAAAGCTCTTACAGGAGCTGATGTATTTATAAAGGATCAATTGTTTGCAACTCTTGACACTACAATTAGAAAATTAATATTAGATTCTTCTCATAAGGTTTTATTAAGTGACACTGTGGGGTTTATAAGAAAGCTTCCTCATAATTTGATTGCCTCTTTTAGAAGTACTCTTAAGGAAGTCCTAGAAGCTGATTTAATTGTTATTGTTTTAGATATTTCATCCACTGAGATTGAGGATCATTTGCATACAATTAACAATGTATTAGAAGATATGGGTGCTAATGATGTACCAGTTTTGCATGTACTAAATAAGGCTGATAAGGTTTCAGATGATAAAATAGAAAAAGTAAAAAGATCATTCGTTGATTCGGTAATTATTTCAGCTCAGCATCATTTAATGATTTCAGAACTAAAAAAGAAAATAGTAGAAAAAATGGAGTCAAATTTTCAAACTGTAGAACTTCAAATTCCTTATAAAGATGGGAAGANTATTGCAAACGCTCAGCAAGGTGTAAAAGTTTTAGAGAGAAATTTTGAAGATNATATTGTTAGACTAAAAGTAAGGGGAGCAAAGCCGAGGATCAANCAAATCATTAATAGTGTGAATTAAAATAAAGCGGGTAAGTTGTTTTTTGGGATCATTCTTTGTTTAATGAATGACGGGAGCCTCTCATGAGCAGCAAACTTCCTTGATTCNTAGAATACGAAAAGGCCTGTTTTTTGAACNTGAAGTACAGCACCCAATAGTTAGTTATAGATCCAAAAAATTCAGAACCTACCCGCTAAATAAATANNTATGANATAAATTAAATAGCATTATTAATTAAAGTCTAATCTTTTATGTTCTTTAGCTGATTTTCTGATTGTGCNATGATTACACTAACTGTGGCATCACCAGTAACGTTGACTGTTGTTCGAACCATGTCTAATATTCTATCNACTCCAAGAATAATTGCTATTCCTTCGCTAGGTACACCCACTGATTCTAAAATAATAACTAGCATTACAATACCTGCTCCAGGAACAGCTGCGGTTCCTATNGAAGCAAGGACAGTTGTTAGAACAATTGTTATCTGTGCACTTATATCCAATGACATATTAAGTGTTTGGGCTATGAAAACAGCCGCGACTGCTTGATAAAGTGCAGTTCCNTCCATATTAATGGTTGCTCCAAGAGGTAAAACAAATGAAGAGACCTCTTCGCTTACTCCCAATTCTTCTTCACAACGTTCCATTGTCACNGGAAGAGTAGCACCACTNGAACTTGTAGAGAACGCTAATAATTGAGCGGGTGCAATCCCCTTGTAAAAAGTTTGGAGCGGCATTTTAGTAAAAACTTTCATTAGCCCTGTATATATTATTAAAACATGTGCCAAAAGTCCTAAGATCACTGCAAACATATAATATCCAAGNGCACCTAAAAGTTCAATAACTTGTGAAGGATTATNCCCGGCAACCTTATTTATTGTTTGGGAGATAAGAGCAAATACTCCCAATGGTGCCATTAGCATGATTAGATCTACAAGTTTGATTACAACATCNGTGAGACTTTTAAAGAAATCTTTTAAAGGTTTACTNCTCTCTTTTGGTATTTGAATTAAACCAATTCCAATTAATAGAGCNANAAAAACTACTTGAAGCATGTTCCTGTTGCTAGATGCAGAATCAAAAAAATTATCTGGCACCATATCAACAATTGGTTGNAATGNGCCTCTATCTTTNACTTTTTGAACGGTAACAGCTTTTTTTGATGCGTCCTTTTCATAGATAGTTTGTAGTTTATTTTGCATTTCATTNGGTATTTTATCGCCNGGATTTAGAATATTAACCGATAGTAATCCAATGGTAACAGCAAAAGCTGTTGTGCTTAAATNTATGGCTATAGTTTTNCCGCCAATTCTACTTAATTTTTTTACATCAGATAGNGAAGCTACTCCTGTCACAAGGGAGGCTAAAACAAGGGGCATAGCAATAAGCTTAAGAAGATTAATAAATATGGTTCCAAAAGGGCTTATCCATTCATTGGTAAATTCTCCATATCCATTCTGAACGGAAATAATTCCATATATTAGACCTAAACAAAGTCCAATTATNATTTGCCAGTGAAGAGCTATCTTNTTCATTCAATTAACTANNNTNGTATTNTGAAAATTNGATTATTCATTAAGCAATTNTAAAGCTGTTTNTAAATCATTTGTAGGTTGTTTACAAGTAAAATTCGTACAAACAAAGTAGGTAGGTTTACCATTAATTACCATATATGAATCTATCCANGGNGCGATATNTTCAANAAGANCCTTATCATTTATGTCTTTTACAATGATAATAAAATTAGGATAATATTCTTTTTTAATTTTTTCAAGTATACTTTTANAGTCATGTTTATTTTTATCAATTACAATTATTAATTCCTTACAGCTTTTCAGATCAAATAATAATCCAGTTANCATATACGTAAAACCAGTAGGGTTACTTTTAGCTTGGTCTGAAAATGCTTTNAGAGTNTCATGTGCTATGTTTATCCAATCTCTATTCCCAGTAATTTTACCTAGCTTGAAAAGACAATAGATAGCAGCCGAATTNCCTGAGGGNATAGCGCCATCATAGTAGTCTTTTGCCCTAATAATTAGTTTTTCTGCATTTTTACTTCCAATAAAAAAACCACCATTTTCATCGTAGAAATCTTCGATCATTAATTCTGTAAGNTTCAAAGCCCTTNATAAATATNTGGTTTTAAATGTTGCNTCATATAAATTGATTAAACCCCATATCATGAAAGAATAATCATTAATATGAGGATCAAGNCCAGAGTGCCCTTGGCGATANCGTTTTACTAATCGGCCATCATTTNTTTGAAGATANTCATGAATAAAGTCTGCAGCTTTAATTGCTTCTTTGATATATTTTTNATTATTAAATACCATTCCACCTTGCGCGAGTGNTGCTATCATAAGTCCATTCCAATCAGTCAGGATTTTATCATCTTTTAAAGGATGAATTCTTTCTTTACGCTTTTTAAAAAGTTTGTNCCTTGAAGATCCTATAATTTTATTTAATTCATCNAGGCTTANTTTGATTTCTTTTGCTAGTATGGATTTACTTTTAGACAAGTAGGGTATATTACCACCATTTCTTTTTCCAGATGCTTCATCAAGAAAATTTCCAGCTNTAGAAAAGCCATAAATTTTAGAAATAACACTCCCCTCTTTTTTGCCAAGAATTTTTAAAACTTCCTGTTCTGTCCAGAGATAAAAAATTCCTTCTTCACCTTCGCTATCAGCATCNTCGGCTGAAAAAAANCCACCTCTCTCATGTTTCATGTCTCTTAGAACATATGAGAAAANTTCTTCAGCTATTTCAGCATAGTCTTCGTTTTTTGTNATATGGTATGCCTCTATGTAGGCCATTGCATTCATTGCTTGATCATAAAGCATTTTTTCGAAGTGAGGTAAAAACCATTTTTTGTCTGTAGAATATCTATGGAATCCTAGTCCAATATGATCAAAAATCCCTCCTAGCCTCATTTGCTGAAGAGTTTTTTCTACCATNCTTAAAATTTCAGAATTATTATAGATAGATGAATATTTAATCAAAAAAATTAGATTATGAGCGGAAGGGAATTTGGGTGCNCCACTAAAACCGCCATTNTCATGATCAAATCTATTTTGAAGCTGGCTTGCAGCACTATGAATTATATCTTCATCCCAATTTTCACCCGGAAGGGAAGAATTAATTCTAATTAAATATTTTTCAATTTTTCTAATTGAATCCTGGATTTCGATTTGCTTATGAATCCAGGCATTGTTTAAGCTTGGTATAAGTTGTAAAAGGCCAGGATTTCCCCTTTTNGCATTTTTTGGAAAATAGGTTCCAGAAAAAAATGGCTCTTTATTTGGAGTCATAACTATGGTAAGTGGCCANCCACCATGCCCNGTCATTGCTTGGCATACGGACATATATAAATGGTCAATTTCAGGCATCTCTTCCCGATCAACCTTAATGTTAATGAATGCTGAATTCATTTGTTTTGCTACGCTAGGATCTTCAAAAGATTCTCTTTCCATTACATGGCACCAATGGCAAGTTGAGTAGCCTATTGATAAAAATATTGGCTTATTTTCTTTTTTTGCNAGGTCAAATGCTTCATCACACCAAGGATACCAATTAACAGGATTTGAAGCATGTTGTAATAGGTAAGGGCTTTGAGAGTCCTCTAATTGGTTNGAGGGTTTTGATTTTTTTGCCANTTGATTATAATTGCTTNTGTGTTANTGGANATNAAATCATNTNGAAATATTATAGTTTATTTATTGATCGTGAAAATTATCTTATAATTTAGAATATATTCTAAGCATGTTTATAGNGGAAAATGTNTGCTTNTAGTATATGCGNANTAATGATTGGGGAAAAATGAATACTATATTGGANNATAAAATTACATTGGATAGGGGGACTCATAGATATAGTCTTTTNGATAATCCTGATATTGTTTTTACAAGTGTAACAACGTTTCTAGACTATTTTTTTGAAGGATTTGATGGTGAGAAGGTTGCTAAAAAACTAATTGCGAATGTTCCAAAGTACAAGGGAAGGACAGTTGAGTCTTTATTGGAGGAGTGGGATGAATCCGCAAGGTATGGAACAATGGTGCATGATGAAATTGAAAATTGGATAAAAAATAGTGTTGAGCCTAATGATCAAAAATCTATAAATGGAAAGAACTGGCTGCAAAAATACCAAACTAAGTCTGGCATTGATTTTTTATCGGAGGTGATTATTTATAGTAAAGAATTAAAAATCGCAGGTACAATAGATATACTTGCTAAAGATAATAATACTGGAGAATATATTATTATAGATTGGAAAACATCTAAAAAAATCAATAAAGTATCCTATAAATACAAAACAGGGACTCATGAAATCTCAAAAAACATTATGGATTGTAATTTTAGTCACTATTCTTTACAGTTGTCTTTATATCGCTTCATATTAGAAGAGTATTATAATCTTAAGATTCGGAATCAGGTAATAGCTCACTTAAAAGATGATGGAGTTGATGCTCATCTTACACCTTATTTAAAAAGAGATATTATAAACATGTTGGAAAATGGTTTAAACTAATTTTGATTTATTTGACAAGCATTGTTTTTTACCTCCTTGTTCTTGTTGCTGTAGGTATTTATAAGGTCAATTCTGTTAAGAATAGTGAAGATTTTATGGTTGCTGGACGAACTTTGCCCTGGTTTATATTAGTTGGGACACTATTGGCAACTTGGATGGGTAGTGGCTCATTATTTAGTGGTGCTGGACTAGGATATCGCAATGGTCTTGCGGGTCTGTGGTCAAGTGGTGGTGCATGGCTAGGTATTGCATTGATATATTTTATTACAAAAAGAATTCGAAATTTTGGAAAAGTCACTGTCCCCGATATTTTTGAGGCTAGATATGGTAATACGGCTGCAGTATTAGCTACTATCACAACTGTTATTGCCTATACGACAATAGTATCTTACCAATTTAGAGGAGGCGGAAAGGTGTTATCTATGGTCTCAGATGGATTAGTTTCATTGGAGACAGGAATAATAATTACTGCTTTATTTGCAATATCGTATACAGTTTTAGCTGGTATGTATTCTGTAGTTTACACGGATGTAGTCAATGGTGTGCTAATGACAATCGGGACTATTGCTGCTTTAGGTTTTCTAATAATTAAAGTTGGAGGGCTTACGGAAATTATATCAGTTTCGGAATCTGTAGGTAAATGGCAGTCATTTGGAAATTGGCATCTAGAAAGAGTTGGCGAAATTTCTGGCCCTATTATTGCGGTAAGCTTTTTTGTTCCTACTATGTTGCTTCTTATGGGTGATGCTAACATGTACCAAAGGATATTTAGTGCTCAGGATGGCGGCTCTGCAAAAAAGGCAGTCTTTTTTTGGATTATAGGTGTTGTCTTATTAGAATCTGTCATTTCTATGTTGGGCTTGGCTGGTTATGTTGCAGCAGCTAAAGGGATTATCCCAGACCTTGTTAGCGATGCTCAATCTGGCATTCCAATTATTAATGATCGAACAATGCTTGAAGCTAGACAAGCAGGAAGTGAATCTGTGATACCTGCGATAGCTAGATTTGCAGGGCTTCCTTTATTCCTTGGGCTCTTATTGGTCTCAACAATGATGGCAATAATAGTATCTACAGCAGATTCATTTTTATTAATTCCCGCTACAAACCTTACACGCGACGTTTACCAAAAACATTTGAATCCAAATGCATCAGAAAAGCAGGTATTATTTTTTAGTAGAAGCTTGGTATTAATTTTGGGCCTAATCGCATTTCTTTTGGTAAGCCAATTTAAAACTGTTCTTAATGCTGCTTTTACAGCATACAATATCTATGGTACATCTATTACCCCGGCTCTGCTTGCTGCCTTTTTATGGAAACGTGCTACAAGTCAAGGAGCGATTGCTTCAATCCTTACCGGTGCTACAGTTACAATTGTTTGGACATATTTTTTACCTCAATGGTCTCAGTTTAAACAATTTCACCCTTTCTTACAGGAGTTAACATACCCTGCCGCAGGATTATCTGTATTAATGCTTGTTTGCGTAAGTCTATTAACCAAACCTCCAGAAAAAAAATCATTAGCTCAATTTTTTGACGATTCAAATTAGATTGAATGTTGTATTAATTATTTTTATTTTAATGGGATGCTTAATTTTATCCAAGTTATAAAATTTTAGTACTTTTTGGGTCTTTTTTATAGAGTTTTTCTGGGTCAACTTCACGACGGTAATACTCAAAAACCTTTCCAGTACCTTGCCAATTTTCTACTTGATTAATTATATTGATGTTTCCTTTAAAACGATTTGAGATACCTCGCTTTACATGCCCAGTCATAAAGTGTATATGTTCCTGCTTTTTTATCCAGTTTAGATATACTTTTTTTAACATTTTAGCATATCCATTAGCTTTGAATTCTTTTTCTATAACAAATGCGTAG
>NZHK01000063.1 GCA_002691285.1 Fidelibacterota bacterium
AGTCGGAACGACAGGATTTGAACCTGCGACCCCCACAACCCCATTGTGAGCAGTTAGTCGTTATTTCACTACAACTTATCTTTGTATATTGAATAATATTTAGATATAATGCAATTACTTTATAAGACTCATTTTCTTTATCTAATCATCTCATTCCACAAACAAAAAACCCCGCAAATGCGGGGGTTAATGATTTTTAAAACTAATTAAGCTTATTACTTGGTAACTTTGACTGTCCTGCTCGAAACCGTAGTGGGAATTATAAGACCAGCTGCCATACTTATCAAAACATCAACTCCCTGCTGACCAGTTTCTAATCTGTAATCAGAAGCGCCATCAATCATTGCATTAGTATCAACTTTATTGAGGGGTACAAGACCAAATAGAACGTAATATTGCCTTGCTGTTTCTGTTATACCAGTTTGGGGTCCGTCACCTATCGTATGCGTGTGGGTAGCACAAGCGCCTATAAACAGAACGACTATAGAAAGTGATATGCATAATTTTTTCATATTATTTCCTTAGTTATTTATTTTTAAAGTTGAAATAGATGATTCCATAGAACTTTGAAATTTTACAAAATTTTTCAATAAAACAAAATAGTCGATTTGGAAACATTTATCATGCATTACATTGAAAAATAATTTATAATTAATTATATCTTTTTTAGTTGTTATATATTGTACTGTTTCAATTCCATTTATTAAAAATTGTCCTCTATTTGTATCGGATACGTTGGAGGATTGAAAAAGACTTGACTCAAATTTTTCATCTAGCTTATTTAATATTGGTTTTTCTGCTTTGATTTGCGAAATGATTATTACACCACCATTTTTATTTTGGAAAATGGAAAGTATATCGGTTTCAAAAAAACTATTTTCAATATTTTCAAGATTATTTTCAATTCTGGAAAAATCATTTCCAACAACTTGATTAAAACCTAATGGAATCGATAATGATACACCTTTGGAAAATTGGAATATTGAAAGCAAAGATTCGTCATATTTAAACTCTAAATTAGGAAATTCACCTTTTTCAACTTGATTAGCACAACTGAGAGAATGAAAGATAGCAAATAAAATAAATAGAAATTTCATTTCTAAAATTAAACATCATCTCACAAAAAAAACTTTGTAATTTCTATTCAAATACCTTTCAGGGAATGTAGATTGAACTGATTAGAAATCCCATTAACCATAAATGTTATGTTATGAAAAATACTATTTAATAGTTTATATAAAATTTAAATTAAAACTTAAAAATGATTAAAAATAAAATTAGCGCAATTATTTATGTTTTCTCTTACCTTATAATCACTGACATTGTTAACGGTGAAACCCTCATCATAAGTAATGGTAAGCTTGGATTAGAAATAAATTATGGTGAAGAATTAACAGTAAAATATACAGGTAGAGATGGTATAGAGTCGCATACTGGAGATTTTTTTGGTATCTCTCAAGATAGTATCATTTTAGATAACTCAAGCGCTTTCAATCAAAATTTTTCTGAGCTAAATATCGATATTGGTAGCGTAATAAGCATGAAAACTAAAGTTGCTCCATCAGGAAATTTATCAAGAAGAATTGAAACTTATACTAGAATATTTGGTTTATCTGCAGGAGTAGCATCAGCAGGTTATGTAATGGTAGCAAGTGATTGGAACATATTTGGAATAATAGTAGCCCCCATGGTAGGAATGCTTGGCGCTTTTGGAGGAGGTAGTGTCGGAGTAATTTTTGCAATTTTGTCGCATTATAATGAATTTTCCAAACCCAAAGAATATAAATTACAAAACGATAATTGGAGAATCATTGTTAATCAATGACTTTGACATAACCTATTCCATCACCTCCCAAACAAAACCCAACATAAAAATAGTGCTCTAAAAAGAGAGTCGGAACGACAGGATTTGAACCTGCGACCCCCACAACCCCATTGTGAGCATATAACCAGTATTTCACTACAACTTATCTCTTTATATTTAACAATAATTAGCTATAATGCAATTCTTTAAGATGTATTATGTTCTTTATCAAACCATTATCCCGCAAACAAAAAACCTTACTAAGATAATTATAAAAATCAAAGTAATTGATATTTAAAATCATAAGAAAAATGGACTAAACTTTACTCCATCATTGCTCTAGTTTTAATGTTTTATATAATATTCAAAAATAAAAGAAGGTAAGAAAATGGAAAAAGTTTTAGTAACTGGAATATCTGGCTTTTTAGGTCATCATTGTGCATCAGAATTATTAAAAAATGGATACTATGTAAAGGGTTCATTACGAGAAATGAATAAAAAAGATGAAGTATTAAATGGTTTGAAAAAAGAAGTAGATTCAATTTCAAATCTAGAATTTGTTAAACTTGACCTTTTAAGTGATGAAGGTTGGGATAATGCTATGGAAGATTGCAAATACGTTTTACATGTTGCCTCACCTTTTTCTGTTAAAGAACCAAAGGATGAAAATGAATATATCGAACCTATACGTGGTGGAACAATGCGTGCTCTCAAGTCTGCCCAAAAAGCAAAAGTTAAAAGGTTTGTTTTAACATCTAGTGCTGTAACTATGATGGGTGTAGTATATGATAGTAAAACGAATACTGGAACTGTTGATACTAAAGATTGGACAGACCCTTATTCAAAAAACATAAACACCTACATCAAAGCAAAAACNCTTGGTGAAAANGCTGCATGGGAATTTTATAATAATCAATCTGATGATTTCTNAATGGAAATGGCTGTTATGTGTGCAGGTGGGATATATGGACCTTCTTTAACTGGCAATATTAGTGGATTTTCTCTAAAAGGAGTTCATCAAATGTTAACTGGGCATTTTAAAATGTCAATGATNCCACCAGCAGCTATACCAATGTCGGATGTAAGAGATGTNGCAAAACTTCATGTGCTNGCNATGACAGANCAAAGAGCAAATGGTAAGCGATTAATACCAACTACTTCAAAAGCATATTCGTTTATGGATATTGCAAAAATACTAAAGGAGAATGGNTATAGTAAGGTTAGCACAAAAAAAGCACCAATATTTATGATAAAATTAATGAGTCTGATTGATAGGGAAGCTAAAGGAATGGTGCCTATAGTTGGTAACACTGTTAGCTCTAATAACATAGAGACAAGGGAAATCTTTGATTGGGAGCCAATTCCTTTTGAAAAAACAATCTTAGATTGTGCAAAATCTATTGAGCATCTTGTTTAATGCTCTTTTTTTGGCTTTTTATTGAATAATGCAGCCCTTAAAACAATACCGATACTAACACCTAAAGNTAAATTATCAGTTGCCACGCTATTTCTATACAAATGGCAACCNGTTTAAAGANTTTTATTTCTCCTCTTACAACAAAGCCTAACCAATATGACACAAAAGAAGCCTACAAATACGAGGAGGTCTAAATCTTTTTAATTTTTTAATCTTGGATAATATAACTTAAAGAAAGTCGGAACGACAGGATTTGAACCTGCGACCCCCACAACCCCATTGTGAGCAGATAGCCAGTATTTCACTACAACTTATCTCTTTATATTGAATAATAATTGAAGATAATGCAATTACTTTAAAAGAATCATTTTTTTAATCTGTACGAAATCGCCAGCCTCAAATCTATATAAATAGACTCCTGCTGATACTGGTTGACCTTGCTTATTTGTAGCATTCCATCGGACTGATTTGTACCCTGGTGACTCATCTTTATTAACAAGACTTTTTATCACATTTCCAACCAAATCATAGATTATTAGTCTAACAGATGCATTTATGGGAAGATAATAATTGAGTGTAGTATAAGGGTTAAATGGGTTAGGGTAAGCATTTCCTAATTGAAAGTAAGTCGGATACACATCTTCATAACTTTCTAAAAAATCAAGGTTAATAGAAAAAGTTCCAAAGCCATCATCGACTTCAGTAGTGTCTAAACCATCAGATGCATAAACTGACCATAGAATAGTATTTTGGTTATCCTCAATATTTAAATTGTTTATAAGGTCTTGAACTGGTATTTCAATTCTGCAGAATGAACCAACTAATAAATCTTCGTTCTGAACCAAAGTGGTATCCCAACAAACATTTTCCCTACAAATTTCTACATTATAATTAAGAGTTTGCTCATCAGGGTCAATAGAATCTCTCCATATAAATCTAATTGATTCGTTTATTTCATTTTCAGAGAATTGATAAATATCTCCCTCTTCAGGCTCCACCAAATTAAAATTACCTGGAGGGCTGTTGCTAATGTTAGCACTTACAATATTTGAAGCAATAGACTCACCACCATTATATGTAGAGGTAATATAATATTCATGAAACCCTTGAGGCCTTGGGCCTAGGTCAGTAGATTCTGAAGTGCAATATTCACTCCCATCACATCCTGGAGTAATTGTAGAAATTTCTACACTATTTTCATAAACTTTATATGAGCTAAGTGAATTATTGGAAATTAAATTCAATTCTATGCCCCAATTAAAAGTGAGGTCAGAATTATTTTCAATAAGTGTCATCCAACCAAATGAAAAATATCCAGAATTGGTGTTATTGTTAGTTCCAAGAATTGATAGCATATTTCCATAACCATCTATAGCTGGTCCATTATCTACTCCCATTGGAAATTGAGGAGCAACATATTCAGAGATTATAAATCCAAACCATACATCCATAGTAGTATCAATTGTTATAGTAGAAACTTCAGAAGTATCCTCAATCATTCCATTGTAATTAAAAAGGTTCACATCATTCCATGCAAATGTATTTGGAGTAGTTATCTTAGGGCCACTTAGTACGCAATTAGAAAGGTTAGCGATGTCAGGGACAGTATCAGATGCGGTACCTGAAGTCATAAAAACTAATGGTTGAAAAGAGCCTTGATAAAATGCGTAAAACCGAAGACTCTTAATCGTTTTTCCATGCTCTTGGTCTGCGCTTAACATTTGGCCACTAAACCTTTGAAAATATGCGACTGGCGAATTATCAGAATTTCCAACTCCTGTAAATGGTGTTCCATTTAGATGAGTTATAGATTGTATTCTAAATGCTTCTGGAGTCTCCCAAGAAAGTCCAATGTTTACTAAGCTTGAATCGGTGATTTCTAGATTCAAAGGAGCATACATATCCTGGCCGAATGATATTTGAAATGTTTTAAATAAAATAATCGAAACAAAAAAATTTTTAAACTTCATTATTTATGCCCTTAAGTATTCATTTAGTTATCAATTAACAAAAAGAAAATTAAGAACGAGTGAAGAATATTTAATAGTTCAAAAAAAAGATTATTGCACTGATAAACTAAGGAGTACGTGAGTTGTAAATAACCTATGCAAATAAAGTGTTTGATTTTCTATCTAAAGAGAGTCGGAACGACAGGATTTGAACCTGCGACCCCCACAACCCCATTGTGAGCCAATAACAATTATATCACTGCAACTTATCACTCAAAATTGAATAATAGTTCGAGGAAATTCAATTATTTTAGAATAAATATTTCTTTTACCTAGCCTTCATTGCACAAAAGAACCATTAAATAATTTAGACTATCATGTAATCTTAATTGTAGTACGAATAAGCTTTCTTAACTTTTTTGTCAAAGTAAGTAATCCATCATAAACAAATATGGCGCCATTACTTGTTTTAATTTTTCTACTAACAAAATACTTGATTTTATTTGTTTCAGGCACAGAATGTAGTACAAACTGAGGATAGTAGTATCCATATATATCCTCTTTAATAGGATTTCCAAAATAATTTGAGTAGTCAGCAATGAATGGAATAAATTCATTTTGAATCCAGTCCGAATTAAGGTCATCTTCAACTTTTTGAGCAAATTCTATTTGTGAATAATACTCATGTAAAGTTTTTACTAACTCTTCATTTTTTATTAAATCAAGTCTTCCAGACGTTTTTAAAGAAGAATATTCTTCCTTATTTGCCCACGTAAAGGTGTTTATGGCAACCCTAGAAATATGTATGTTTACAGAATCATGAATATTTTGACTTGAGTCAATCCATTTATTAATTGAATTGCAGGATTTGAGTGATGTTTTGTGAGCATTTATTACCCAAGTAAAATTCGTAGAATCACTTTCAAGATTATCATAAAGTCTATTTAGGATTGAATCATTGAGTCTTTGAATTTCATTATTCTCTCTGTATTCATCTACCCATAAAGATAAAGCAATCCCTAAAAAAAACCGCAATGAACTCAATACCACCTCTTGCTAAAACATTTTTCACATCCAAATCTAACCATCATCCCAAAAATAAAAAACCCAACGAATGTGTGACGTTGCATGTATTGTTGTTTCTTTTATCTCAACCATATTTATTCCAAATAGCTTTGATAAATACCTCATTTAAAAGGGCTCAATTACCTTAATAGGTTCGCCTTTAATTTTATTTGTTGATATTATTTCTCCATCCTTGTAAGTCTTTTCTACTCGCAATCCGTCGCTGTACCAAAGTACCTGAACTCCATCTAATTTCCCATCTTGATAATTGTATTGTTCCTTAACAAGTCCGTCTTCCCTTCCACCGTATTCTTTTATCATGTCACCTGTGTAAGGTTTCCTAGTCCCTGGTTTATCTATTTTTTGAACATATAGTATTCCATCTTCGCCTTCAATCCATTGAGAATTCCAAGGAGCTTGAAAATCGCATCCCCAATAAGTCAACCCAATGAATAGTAATAATGGAAATAATCTGGTCATTCTATGACCTAGTAGTGTAAGGCATTTAGTCATTATGACCTCCCGACATCAGTTTATCTATTCTGCTCTAGTCCAATTGTATTGAGATAATGTTGCATATTCTATAACATCATCTGCGGGATATTCAATAGACATAGACCAGTTATTGCTGTTTGATATTGAATAAATCCAAGAAGAAGATTCTCCATTTTCAACAAAGGTCAGAATATCATCTTCCATACTCCAAGTGCCTAAACCAGTGCTCGGTTCACTATTAACAACACCTTGCCAACTGTAAGTTGTATCTTCATTAAATATCATTGTTCCATATGTAGTTTCTCCATCAGCAACAAAATTTAGTGTTTGAGTAGGGTCAGAATAGACCGTTACAAAAACTGAAGTAAGAGTCCAACTTCCAATTAGTGGATTAATTTGTTCTGATTCAGATGTTTTGGTATCCTCGCAGCTCCAAAAGCCAACTAACAAAATAGGCAATAAATACTTTCTCATAATTTTCTCCTTAACCAAATCTACCCATCATCCTACCAATATGAAAATCTACGGATGTGAGGTTTTTATATTCTATATCCCGTTTTATTGTCTGTTTAATTCGTATACATTACAAATACTATACTCAGAGTCGTAATAATCTGTATAAAACTCATTAAAAGTAGCATTATTCCCATTAATTGAAATGTCTACTGTATCAGAGTAAGTACATGAAGAATCGCTCTCGTTGTAAGTACCCATCATCTCTGAACACCCAAAATCTGGAACATTGTATTCGGTAAAATACATTATATATAATGATTCGCTGAATGTATATGAATTAGTTGAAGTCTGTGAGCATCCAGTATTGGTTAAAATCATACCTGCCGATTGACAATATCCATGCATAAATGATAAAGTAAGTGTATCATTTCCAGAATAACCACCCAAAACACATGTCGTGTCATCGACAAGTGCACCATTAAAATCAGAGCAAAAAGAATTAAAGCTAATATTATTCGTAATTACAACATCTGTCTCATTAAAAATCATTGTACCTTCTGCAACTATTTCACCATCACCTGTGCATGTTGAATCATATTCTGTAGCGGTAAAACTCCAGGAACCTATAATTGAATCATTGCCTAAATCAGATGATACTTCTTCATCCTCACAACTCCAAAAATTAATAAAAATTAAAATTAATAAATATTTTTTCATAATTATGTCCTTATATATCTAACCGTCATTTAACAAACAAAAATTTTATTTAATATATCAAATATTAATATTTACTGATTCTTAAAATAACATTATTCTATAATAATTAAACAAAGTTGAATTTTAATTAAGTTAAGATAAATAAGCAACCAGTGTTTACATAAAATCTACATTTAACCCACGAATTTGTTTGTAGAAACTTGTCCTTTTGTCCCTTAAATGGTTAAAAGGACAAAAGAACATTATACTGGACGTATCAGCTTAAACTCACCTGTAGACTTACCTGCGTATATATATAAATCCTCACAGCCCACAAGAGTGCTTAAGAGAATATAACTATGACTGCACAAACTGAAATAACAACTAATAATTCCATTTTAAACTTCGCATTTAATAAATATTACTACTTGTTTATATAATTTAAAGTGATTGGAAACACATTGAAAAAATTGTTGTACAATGTGAGTGCCTTATACATACGCTCCCCACCCCCCTACGTTTT
>NZHK01000064.1 GCA_002691285.1 Fidelibacterota bacterium
AAATCTCTCACCATCCAACAATTAATCCAAACTACTCCTACATCAATATTTTTCGCAACTCTATCACTTTTCCTATGACTGTTAGTCCAAATAGTCGCAGATAGTCCATACTGAGTGTCATTTGCAATTTCAATGGCTTCTTCTTCTGATTGAAATGACTGTAGAGTAACCACAGGTCCAAAAATTTCTTCTTGGTTCAATCTACTTCCATTATCTAACCCTTCAATTACTGTAGGTTCAATAAACCATCCATTCTTACACCTACCTTGTAACTGTATCGCCTTACCGCCTAAAAGAATATTGCCGTTCTCATTTTTTGCCAAATTTATATAATGATTTATTTTTTTAAACTGGGTCTCAGAGGATATTGAACCAAATTCTATTTTATCATCCTTAGGATCTCCAATATTCAATTCTGATATTGCATTGCAAAAATCAGTTTTAAATTTTTTAAATATAGTACTCTCCACTAATATTCTGGAGCTACAAAGACAAATCTGCCCCTGATTTGTAAAAGAAGATTTTACAACTGTCTTTAACATGGATTCATAATCACAATCTTCAAAAATAATAGCAGGATTTTTTCCACCCATTTCCAAAGATAGTTTTTTAAAAGAATCAAATGAATTTTGATAAATTTTTTTGCCAGTCACAGTCCCACCTGTAAATGAAATAGCTTTTATATTTTTATTTTTTACTATTAAATCTCCAGCAATATGGCCNGTTCCNTTTACAATATTTAAAACACCTTTAGGCAGACCAATATCTGAACAAATCTCAGCTAGCTTTGATGCAGTCAAAGGTGTAATCTCAGATGGTTTGGCTAAAACGGTATTCCCAACAATTAATGCAGGGGCAATCTTCCATGTAAAAAGATAAAGAGGTAGATTCCAAGGGGAAATGCATCCAACCACACCCAAAGCTTGTTTGGAAACAGAGTTAATAGAAACTTCACTTTCGATACTTGATTCAAAATAAAAATTTTCTGAAAAATTGGCAAAAAAATTGAAATTCTCAATTGCCCTTGGAATATCCACTTTGCTTGCTAAANTAATTGGCTTGCCCGTATCTCTTGATTCATACTTTGCTAAAATATTAGATCTATTNTTTATTTCANCAGCAATTTTTTTAAGATANTNTGCTCGCTCTACCATGTAAAGTCCAGACCAATAAGGAAAAGCATNTTTAGCAGATTCTACTGCTCTNTTNATNTCATGGCTNGANGAATCNGCAACNTTACCATANACNGANCCNGTNGCAGGTTCNTATATATCTAANTANTCTTNATTATGAGGCTCTACAAACTCTCCATTGATAAAGTTATTTACTATTTCNAACATAGGATGTTTTAAAAAAAAATATCAAAAAATAATTTTTAAATCAGGCACTAAATCTTCCTCCATCTACAGAGAAATTATGCCCCGTTACGTAGCTTGATTCATCAGAGGCTAAAAATAAAACTGTATTCGCAACTTCATCAACATTCCCAATACGTTTTAGGGAAGTATTTTCAGCCCATTTATTACGNATATCTTCTATATCCACACCCAAAGAATTTGCTTTCNATTCAGCTAGATATTTCAATCTATCCGTGGCAGTATATCCTGGCAAAATGTTATTTACACATATTCCATGTTNTCCAAGCTCCAATGCCAAGGTCTTTCCCCACTGGGCAACACTTCCCCTAATTGTATTCGATACTCCCAAACCTGGGATAACCTGTTTTACAGAAGTAGANATGATATTGACAATTCTGCCTACCCCTTTATCTTTCATACCTGGAACAACAGCTTTAGCCATGATATGATTTCCTATTAACAGCCTTTCAAAAGCAGCTCTAAATTCATCCTCATCTGCTTCAATAAGCGGACCACCATGCGGACCTCCCGANTTATTAACTAAAATATCAACAGATCTACCTAAAGAATGNATATGCATTTTTATTTTCTTTTTAAGGTCCATCGAATTATCAAAATCAGCACAAACAGAATAATGCNTCTGGTTATGATCTGTATTCAATTCCGATTGCGTATTATCAAGCTTATCTTGATTCCGTGCAACGAGAGTGATTTCACATCCTTGCTTCGCTAAAAGTAANGCAGATGCTTTTCCAATACCATCTGTACTTCCACAGACGATAGCGTGTTTATTTATTAATGANAGTTTCATGNCTTAAATTGATATCCTAGATTTTGTTTAATATCTTTTGGTAATTCAGGTAAAGCAGACCTAGGAATAAAAAATGTGGAAAGATCTGCCAAATCCGAAAAAATTTTATGCTTATCTGCTGCCTCATGTAAATATTTATGTCCTGAAGAACCTCCTGTACCAATTTTAGCACCTATCATTCTTCTCACCATCAAAGCATGTCTCTGTCGCCAGGAAGTAAATAATTCATCCATATCAATTAGTCGAGATATTAGATTGAATGGTGAATGGAGAATAGGCTCATCTCGGTACAACAATATTAGTAGAGCAGCTTGTGTGGCTTTATGAGAGAATCTCTTTCTTCTATTTACGATTAAATTATTGTGTCTTTTCTCATCAATCATAGCCTCAAAAGACAAGACAGCATTTTCATGCTCATTTAGATGGTATTCAACCTCTTTTTGTGAATAGTTTGGATTGTTTTGTATTACAAGCTTTTCTTTTTCTAACATGGAACGAACAGCTTTACTATATTGTTTCCAAAAATCAAATCCCTTAAAAGATAAAAATGGCGTGCGTTCCAACCAAGACTCAATTAACTCAAAAAGTGATTTTTCTTCTTCTGAACTTTTAACAGCTGATTTTTCATCCTCTTTAATGACAGAAGTATAATCTTTTCCGCCATACATAATTCTATGATCATTTAAGAGCCCTAGCTTATTTTCCATTAGCCTAAACTGTGCACTCTGAAAACCTGAAGAAGGAAAAAGATCATCTCTAAATTCTAAAAAATCCATCGCAGTCATAGTTTCTAAAACTCTAATTTGGTCAATCAGAATTTTCTGTATTTCAATTATCCTCTGTAAACGCAAAACTACAAAACTGATTTCTGATTCAATAATAGATTCTTTTTTAAAGATAGTAATCACTGAATCAAGCTCATGTAAAATTTGTTTAAACCAAAGCTCATATACTTGATGGACGATAATAAATAGCATCTCATCATGAGCAGGAGTACCACGTTTAGCACTCATTAGCTCCTGGCCTGATAAAATCTTTTCAAGTTGTAAGTAGTCAGAATAATTCAACAATTTTTTATTTTTCATATCTTAATCCCATTCAAATCCAGATACACTATCTGTTTTTGCGCTTATTTCTATTGTATTAAAGTCTTGTATATCTGATATAAAATAATACAAAATTTTTGTAGTCTCTAAATCATCCACCCATACAGAATCAGGGAAACCAAAAGTATCTAAGACCTCCTTCTCTGATGGACTTTCTTTCAAAAACTCCCATATGTCATACTCTGACATATAACCTAAAGTATAGACTGTGTTTTGTTTTTTCCCACCCAAAGATTTTTTTAATGGAGGTATTAATATCGGATGTGGAGAAGGTGTAAAAACACAGGAACAAATAAAAATAAATAAGAAAAGACGTAAAAACATTGCCGTAAGATACCCAAAATGAATTTGTTCAATCAATACATTAGTTTCTAAAGAAAGATATCTTTCCTAGAACCCTCAAAAGTTATATTTTTTTATCACCTTTAAAAGGAATAAACAATATGTCTAAAATCGATAAAAAAAATAGATTTTACTATGACTCCAATTTTCTTGGAAGCACTGGAGGAAGATCATTAAGAATTTTATCTGAATATTATGGCCCTTTACAGAAACTGGACAAAAATAATGTATCCGAGACCATTGTCTTCTTTGGCTCTGCTAGAATTCCATCTGAAGGAGAAGCAAAAGAAGCTCTTGAAAACCATTCAGATAAAACTGATACTCGAACAATTGCTAAGCTAAAAATGGATCTTAAAATGAGTCGTTACTACGAAGAAGCAAGATCCCTGGCGAACAAATTTACTTCTTGGAGTAAAAACCTCAAAGATACCAAACATCGTTACATTATTTGCTCTGGAGGAGGTCCAGGCATTATGGAAGCTGCTAATCGTGGTGCTTCAGAAGCAAATGGAATTAATGTTGGCCTTACCATTTCATTGCCTTTTGAGGCATCAGAAAATGAATGGATATCAGATGATCTGAATTTAAAATTTCATTACTTTTTTATGCGTAAATTTTGGTTCTTATACCTGGCAAAAGGACTAATTGTATGGCCAGGTGGTTTTGGAACACTAGATGAACTAATGGAATTATTAACCTTAATTCAAACTCGAAAAATTAAAAAACCTTTGCCCATTGTTTTATANGGAAANGAATTCTGGGAGAATGTAGTTAATTGGGACTACCTTGTTGAAGTTGGGACTATATCTCNAGAAGATTTAGACTTATTTCATATTTCTGATGACGTAAATGATACTTTCGATTATGTCACTAATTTTATAGAATCCAATCAATTAAAAGGGCCGAACTTTTGATAAGAAAACTTTACTTAGTAGTCTTTTCTCTTTTNCTTGCACAGACCGAGCCAGTAAAAGATATNCNTGTTAATCCTCCGCGAGTGTGGGCACTTACCAATGCAATGATTCATACTGAGCCTGGTGATTCACTTAAAGANGCTACNGTTATNNTTCGTGATGGTCGGATTGATAAAGTTGGTAGATATATAAAGATTCCTCTGGATGCATATGAAATTGACCTTGAAGGTGCCCATATATATCCCGGATTTATAGACGGATGGTTTGAGGTTNAAAAAGATGAAAAAACAATAAGCCCTGATGACCACTGGAACAAAAAAATAAAGGCANACTATCGCGCTAAAGATGATCTTAAAATAAAAGAAAAAGATGTAAAAGCTCTTAGGGAATTAGGATTGACAGCTGNGCACATTGTTCCTGAAGAAGGCATTTTTAAAGGTAAATCAGATCTGGTTATTCTGGACNANNATTTTACATCATATAAAAAAGATNTCGCTCAAATTATAGAATTCAAAACAACAGGCTGGTCTGANAGAAGTTATCCTAATTCTCTTTTGGGAGTTATTGCGGTAATTCGACAAACTCTACTTGATGCAAATTGGTATCAAAAATCAACCCAAATTATTGAAAAATACCCAGAACAAAATAAACTTATTCCTTTCCATCCTAGCCTAANTCAATTAGCAGATTTTCAATTAAATAGAAAACCCATGCTTTTTATGACNAAAGANGANCATGGAGCACTTCGCGCTTTAAGAATTGCAGATGAATTCAATCTTGCTCCGTGGCTTTTAGGAAGCGGGTATGAGTACAGAAGACTTAATGAAATCGTGGAGCTCAATCCTTTTATCGTATTCCCTCTAGAATTTCCCGCCAAACCAAAAGTTAAAGATCCCCATATAGCTCTACAGTACTCTACCGAGCAATTAAAACATTGGGATATGGCTCCTGATAATATTAACAAAGTTTTTGAAAAAGGGATTCGATTTAGTTTTACTTCTGCAACCCTAAAAAACAAAAAAGAATTTCGAAAAAATCTTCAGAAAATTATTGATCGAGGTTTACCTAAGAGCGTTGCTCTATCTGCACTGACAACCTATCCAGCAGAGGCAATGGNAATTGAAAACACAATAGGTAAGATTCAACCTGGATACCTTGCCAATTTGGTAGTTACAGATGGTGACTATTTTGACACCAAAAGTAGGGTAACATCTCTTTGGATGAATGGACAAGAATACTATGTCGCAAATAGACATAAAACAGTTATAAAGGGAAATTGGGAGCTTGAAATATCTGGAAAACTATACGAACTATCATTTAAAACTTCGCAAAACAAGAAAGATGATAAAAAAGTGAACGCCCCTCCAAATAAAAAAGAAAAATTAATAGGAACTATCCAGGATAAAGATTTAATTACGAATGTAAGTGAAATAGAAACCTATGATACCACTATTGAATTCAAGGCCGATGGATCCTTTTTGAANCAAGAAGGCATGCTTGCTTTCAAAGGACAGATTAGTAAAAATAAAATAGTAGGGAAATTTTTTGATGGAAGTGCCCAGCAATCCTTTAAAGCAAAACGGGGAACAAAAGGCAAAGATAAAAAAAGAACAAAAGAATTAAAAAGTAATACAAAACTCTTTTANCCAGAAGGATCATATGGTGTTGGTAAAGATTTACTGACTCCAAACGCTATTTTAATTGACAATGCTACCATATGGACTTGTGGTCCAAAAGGAGTTCTCCAAGACTGGGATATACTATTTGTAAATGGTAAGATTGATAAAATAGCACCTGATATTAGCGTGCCTCTCGGAAGCGCTCTTACAATTGATGGAATGGGTAAACACGTTACTCCTGGTTTAATTGATTGTCATAGCCACTCTGCTGCATCATCTATCAATGAAGGAGCACAGTCCGTTACNGCGGAAGTAAGAATTCAAGATGTCCTGTACTCCGATGATATCAATATTTATAGGCAATTAGGNGGAGGGTTAACCACCGCAAATATTCTACATGGTTCAGCAAATCCTATCGGCGGTCAAAATGCAGTCATTAAGCTTCGCTGGGGATCCGCTCCTGATGAGCTTCTATTTAAGAATGCACCTCAAGGTATCAAGTTTGCTCTTGGTGAAAACGTAAAGCAGGCTAACTGGCAGGGCACGGGAAGATATCCTCAAACCAGAATGGGAGTAGANCAAGTAATTAGAGATGCATTCCGTGCAGCNCAAGACTATCGCCACGCTCAAAAAACATATAACAGAAATTCAAAAGCAAAAAAGAAAACCATACCACCTAGAATTGACCTTGAGTTAGAAGCTTTAGCCGAAATTCTGGAAGGGAAAAGACTTCTTCACTGCCANTCTTACAGACAAGATGAAATTTGGATGCTTACTAGAATTGCTGAAGATTTTGGATTNACNATNGCAACCTTCCAACATGTTTTAGAGGGNTATAANGTAGCNGANAGANTAGCNGAACATGGTGCTGGTGCTTCTACNTTTTCAGACTGGTGGCAATACAAGTATGAAGTAATTGATGCTATACCATACAATGGAACCATGATGGCAAAGAATAACGTTTTAGTNTCTTTCAATAGCGACGATGCTGAGTTAGCACGCAGGATGAATACAGAAGCCGCAAAGGCAATAAAATATGGTGGGCTCGATGAGATNGAGGCTCTCCATTTTGTAACGATTAATCCCGCAAAACAATTAAAAATTGACAAATGGGTAGGGTCTTTAGAAGAAGAAAAGGATGCTGATTTTGTCATCTGGGATGGCCCTCCCTTATCCATTTATTCAAAGGTCCAAGAGACATGGATAGATGGAACAAGATACTGGTCAGTGGATGAAAATGCCCAAATGGAAGATCGAGATAAAGGTCTTCGTGAAAGTTTAATTAAAAAAATATTGAATTCGACAACACCTAATACTGGAAAAGATGTAAAACCAAATAGTGAGACTCCGAACCATGGTCACAATTGTGATATAATTGATAGTGATCTATTTGGTGGGGAGTTTGTACAATGAAAAAACTAATCATAGCTCTATTTTTTTCAATAATGTATGGGAACAATCAAATCCCTGGTACAGAACAAAAAAGACCTATCTTGCTTCGAGGAGGAACTCTGCATACGGTAACTGGCGATGTTCTTGAAGAACATGATCTACTTTTTGCTGAAGGTAAAATCATTACAATAGACGAACAGATTCAGCCTTCACCAGAAACAGATGTACTTGATATTTATGGGAAACATGTAATCCCTGGTTTTATTGCTGGTTATACAAGAATTGGTCTCACAGAAATTTCAGCGGTAAAACAAACAAANGACCACTCCGAAATAGGCGAAATCAATCCAAATGTAAGGGCAAATGTAGCNTATAANCCAGATTCTGACTTAATACCNGTTACAAGATCCAATGGAGTATTAACNGTNAATTCAGCACCTACNTCNGGAAGAATNGCNGGTCAATCNTCNGTGATGTATATGGANGGATGGACATGGGAAGATGCAACNCTNAAACATCCTAGTGCTTTNAATTTNAATTGGCCATCTATGCGATTTGACTTTAGAAAANATGCAAAGAAAAAAGAAANNGAACANAGAGAAGGATACAATAAAGCAATNAGAGAGATGGANNTNNTAGTNAGNGATGTNCGAGCNTACCANCACNGAAANAATGCCAANGAAAGAAAAGCAGAACANAANCAAAAATCTGATCTANGACTAGAATCNATGATNCCNTTTATAGTNTTTAAAGANCCNATNCACNTNAANGCAAATAATGTTAGNCAAATTGAGGCTGCTGNNAAATGGTCTACAAAACATGATCTTAATATTGTNATCGTNGGTGGAGNNGACGCATGGAGNATACCTGAANTTCTTGTAGAGAAAAATATTCCAGTTATNCTTTTAGGCGTACAAAATACACCAAGACGTAGATTTGAGCCAATTCATACCCCATATAAAGTTCCTGCAATNCTACAAAANNCAGGAGTGCATTTTTGTATATCNTTAGATCCTGGCTACCCNATGGATGGNCATGTAAGNACATTACCNGATGANGCTATGAGNGCAGCNTCNTGGGGNTTAACAAAAGATCAAGCACTTAGAGCNATNACTCTATCTGCTGCTGAAATACTNGGNGTTGATGANNNGATTGGATCTTTAGATCTTGGNAAAGATGCTACNTTTTTTATTTCCGANAACGANCCNNTAACNCAATCNAATCATCCNANTAAAGCNTNNATNCAAGGAAAAGAAATCGATTTGTCTGATCGTCAAAAAGATCTCTGGGAGAAATACAAAGAAAAATATAGACGACTAGGAAAATTATCGGAATAAATTTTTAATTTATTTCCGCAAACTGAAATACAGTTATACCGCTTAAGTACTCAATAAACTGCGATTTAAAAACATCGCTTTCTAACTTGATCAAGTAAATATAATTAGGATTTTTAACTAATTGGTTGGAAGAGTAGGATCAGTTATAAGTTGATTTAAAAGTTTTTCAACATCCTTGTCTGTTACAGGTTCCTCCCTATCACCCATAAAGACAAGCCCCATAAAAAGTCCTCCCAAAGCCTTAAACATATGGTTTGGGTTTATATTAGGAAATTCTCCAAATTTTACACCGTCCTCAATTAGACCTTTTATGACACTATACAAACGATCTTGATATTCCTTCCAAGGCTGTTTCTCTATTTTGACTACCTTAGGAACGTTAAACAAGAACTCAAACAATCCTGGCCGTTTTTGTGCATTTTCAGCAATCTTTATCAAAACATTTACAAATGTTTTTCTTGGCGAATGCTGTTGTGCTATTACAGGTTCTAAGGATTCCCAAATTTTTAACCATCCATCTAACAAAATTGCAGTTAAGACATCTTCTTTTGATTTAAAATAGTAATAAAGAGTTGCCTTACCAAATCCCGATTCATTTGCAATCTCATCCATGGTAGCACCATCAATGCCATGTTTCTTAAAAACTTGAAGAGCTCCAGACAAAATACGTTCTTTTCTAAGTTGTCTTTCTTCTATTTGGCGTTGTGATTGCGGCATGCTAAAAATATTTTATCGAATGTACGTTCGAAAATTAGACTATACGATGATATTTAGCAAATGTGTTTTGAATTATCTTTTATCGATTTAAACTTATTTTTAAGTAGAAAAATCATTTAATTTATATGTGTCATTAGATCAAAGGTATATAAAAATGAAAGATGAAAAAGTGGTTACTTATCTCAATAAAATTTTAGAACTAGAACTAGCTGGAGTCGTAAAATACACTCACTATGCGTTTATGGTTCAGGGACCCTATCGTTTATCAATAGTACAATGGCTCCGAACGCAAGCACAAGAATCCCTTACGCATGCGGAAGCAGTTGGAGAACATATTACAAGTCTTGGCGAGCATCCCACTTTAAAAATAAGTGATCTTCTCGAAACTCATAAACATTCCACTGAAGATATTCTTAATGAATGCTTAGATCATGAGAGAACAGCAATTAAAGCTTATTATGAGCTTCTTCATTCAGTCAAAGACAGTTCAATCATGCTAGAAGAATTTGCTCGTACACAAATTGCAGAAGAAGAAATGCACGAAGCAGAATTGAAAAAAATGCTTAGAGATAATTTTTAAAAAAATAAAAACCTAATTTTTTATCTTATCATAGAGGTCAGTGGCGTTTTGAAAGTCTATGATTTCTAAATACCCATATCCCCGAAAAATAGCCTCAATTTGCATAGATAATCCTGATTGATAGTAATCGACTAGATAATCTAATCTTTTAACACTCTCCTCATTCTGATTTACATTATTAGGATTAATTCTACTTATGGCCTTTTTTATGGGTAATAATTCAATGTTATCAAATTTAATAATTGCATCTTTAAACTCTATATACGCTTTATTTACATCACCCTCGTCTTCACCAATCATTATATGCAATTGATGATGATATTTACTTAAGAACTCAAAGGCTTCTAGTTTCTGCTGAAGCAAAACCCTTTCATTGATCTTTGAATTCGTTCCACAGTATGAAAATAGCAAAAAGAATATCAAAAAAAATTTAATTTTCATAATAAAACCACCTATCTATAATCCTTACTTTAAAGAAAAAGGTTTTGATAATGAAGAAATAACGGAAGCAATTCTGCCAATGTTAAATACCTATTCCTTTGTTTTTTCGTTTTCGAGTAACAGATCAGAATGTAATTTAGCAAAGAAAGTACAACCATTAATTGCGCTCACACAAAGCGATAGAGGTTCTAAAAAATCTTATCGTAACCAGCGTGATTAGCCATAATATTTACACTCATTTTTTGAGGACTCTTTTCCATCTTCTTTATGATGCATAAATACGGGCTCTACTCCTACCAGAGAAAAATCATCTAATTTGTCTTGTACTCCCTTCTTTTTCTTACAATTCCTATTATTAGTTTGGATAAATTGACTTTAAACCAAATTTTTTGGACATGACTGTTTGAACAGCACTACATAACTGTAAAAAATGACTTAAAGAAATTGTAATATTTAGATTATCTCTTACTAGAAGTAAATCAACGCTGCCTGTAGATACATCTATTTTTTTACTAAGGTTTGTTAGGTACTTATAAAAATGTTTAAACTGACACGTTTTCATCTTCATTTTTACATTACAAAATTGAACTCTTATTTTAACATCCTTTTCAGTAGTAAATATTGAAATTGGCTTTTCATTATATAGATGAAGCATGTAATACCTTATTTGATTTAAAAATATAAAATTAATGATAATGAGACTAATTCTCAATAAAAAATTACAATAAATATGATTTTATTCAAAAACTTATTTAAAAAATTTGAGTTTTTTTATAGATTTTTTAATAGAAATGGAGTGTAGTAAGATAATACCCCATCCGCTCCAGCTCTTTTAAAACTAAATATACTTTCTAAAATTATTTCAAGACTTCTTTCTTCGCTAGCTGCAGATAAAATCATTGAATACTCTCCAGACACTTGGTACGCAAATGTTGGGATTTTAAATTGTTCTTTTGCTCGATAAATTATATCTAGATACGGCATACCTGGTTTTATAATTACCATGTCAGCTCCCTCTTGTATATCTAATGCAATTTCATGCATAGCTTCATCTGAATTAGCAGTATTCATTTGGTATGTTTTTTTATCTTTTAATTCATCCAATTTTTGTGCCTTAATAGCATCTCGAAAGGGGGTATAAAAAGAAGATGCATACTTTGCAGCGTATGACATAATTATAGTATCCTGCATTCCATTTTGCTCTAATTGCTCTCGAATAGCACCCACTCTTCCATCCATCATGTCTGAGGGAGCTAAGATATCACATCCAGCTTCGGAATAAACTAAAGCTTGTTTTTTTAGGACTGCTATAGTCTCATCATTCATTATTTTATTATTCTTTATTATACCATCATGTCCATGTATTGTATATGGATCTAAGGCAACATCAGCTATGATACCCAAATCAGGATAGGAAGATTTAATTTTTTTGATTGCTCTACATACTAAATTGTTTTGATCAAAAGAATTTGTTCCTTTTTCATCTTTTAAATCTTTTTCTATTTGAGGAAATAATGCTATAGCCTGTAAACCATATTTTACTAAAATTTCCAATTCGTTAATTAGCTTATCAATAGAATACCTATACACAAATGGCATTGATTTAATCTTTTGGTTCTGGTTTTCCCCTTCAACTAAAAATACTGGCCATATTAAATCGTTGCAAGATATTGAGGTCTCAGAAACAAGATTACGAATAAAGGGTTTCATTCTTAGACGTCTCATACGGGAAAAAGGGAATTTTTTAAAACTATAATTCATATAACAGTTCTAAAAAATTGAATTCAGGCTTAATAACTACAAAAAATAAAATTACAAACATGATTAAAAAAGGTATTTCATTTATTAATCTAAAAAACTTAGATGTTTTTTTATTATCATTCTGATAAAATTTTACTAAGTACTTTCCTAGATTAATGTGATAAATGGTTAATAAAATCACAAAAAAAAATTTTGCTATAAGCCAATCATATAAACCTAAGGCATGAGCCATATACAAACCCGAAGCCCAAACAAGCAATGCTGATGGGTGTCCAATATAATAGTACAATCTCTTCTCCATTACTTTAAAAATATCAGATGTCTCACTATAGTTTTTTACATTAGCATGATAGACGAAGATTCTAGGTAAATATAATAAAACAGCCATCCAGGCTACTACGAAAGCAATATGAATTATTTTTACCCATAAATACGTATTACCCATTAATTATTCCCACTCGGCTAAGGGCGGAAGAGACATTAGAATTGCTTCTGTATTTCCACCTGTCTCCAATCCAAATTTTGTACCCCTATCATATAATAAATTAAATTCAACGTATCTTCCTCTCTTAATTAGCTGACGCTTCCTCTCTTCCCGTGTCCAATTTTTATCTTTATTCTTCGTTATTATTTGATTTACATATTTATGAAAAAAACTTCCCACATCATGAATGAAATCAAAATCTTTTTCAAAATCATCGTTGTTAAGGTAATCAAAGAAAATTCCACCTATTCCTCTTGCTTCATTCCTATGTTTTAGGAAAAAATATTCATCACACCACTTTTTATATTTTGGATAATAAGTACTATCATGCGTGTTACACATTTGTTTAAGATCTTCATGAAATTTTTCTGTTTCTAATTCAAAGTCAAGACATGGTGTGATATCCATGCCACCACCAAACCAACGCTTTTGAGTTACCAAGTATCGAGTGTTAAAATGCATAGACGGGATGTTGGGATTAACAGGATGCAATACGACACTAATACCTGTAGCCCAATAACTTGGATCCTTATCAGCACCTGGAATACGCTGTTGCATTTTTTTAGAAAATTCTCCTGCTACAGTTGATATATTCACACCTCCTTTTTCAATAACATCTCCTTTTATAATACTCATTATCCCACCACCTTTTCCAGCGTGTTTCCAACTCTTTACCTTAAACTTAGCTCCATCATGATCTTCTATCATTTTCACTAAATTATTTCTTAAACCTTCAAACCAATTTTTCGCTTTATTTTTCATTTACCACCCCAAAATATTTTCCTTCACAATAGATTGAAGCATATTTATTTGATCATCATTACTATTTAAGCAGGGAATATAAACAAGGTCCTTTCCTCCATTTTCTATAAACAATTCTTTATACTGAATTTGAATTTCTTCAAGAGTTTCTAAGCAATCCACACTAAAACCAGGAGAAATAATATGTAATTTTTTTACACCGCTTTTTGCGAATTTTATTATTTCTTCATCAACATATGGCTTTAACCACTCTTCTCTGCCAAACCTAGATTGAAAGGCGAGGCGGTATTTTTCTTTTTCAATTTTAAGTTTTTCCGCAACTAATCTTGCTGTCTTATGACAAAAACAATAATATGGATCACCCTCTTTCAAATATCTAAAAGGCATGCCATGAAAGCTAAAAACTAACATTTCAATTTCTTGCATATCAGGGATAAATGCAGAAATGGATTTTTGTATAGCCTTAATATAATCCTCTCTATCATGATAACCATTTACAAAACGTATATTGGGGACCCAAGGCCACTTATTTAATACGATATTTATTTTATCCAATGTACTAGATGAAGTAGGAGATCCTGCTTGAGGGTAAAGAGGAATCACAAGAACTTTCATTATATTATTCTTTTTAAACTTTTCTAACGCATTTTCTATGGAAGGATTCCCGTATCTCATACCCAATTCGACCATTAGGTTCTTTTGATCCATTACAATTTTTAGTTTCTCCACAATTTCATTCATATATACCATCAATGGAGATCCCTTTTCTGTCCATATTTTCTTGTAAAGCTTTGCTGACCTTTTTGGTCTTACGTTTAAAATAATTCCATGAAGAATGAGAAACCATAAAACTCTATTGTAATCAACAACCCTCTCATCAGATAAAAATTCTTTAAGGTATTTTCTTAGACTCTTTTTTGTTGGATTATCTGGAGTGCCAAGATTGGTAAGTAACAGTCCTATTTTATTTTGATAATTTGAATCAAATCCTTCCATTTTTTTTCCTATGAAAATGTATCCCTAATTTCTCTAACAAAATGTCGAACATTCTTTTCTGGAGTTTTTGGTAACACCCCATGGCTAAGACTACAAAGCCACCCTTTTCGATCATTTTTACTTAGTTGCAGCATTCGACTAACGAAATGTTGATAATCAGATAAATATTCTGAATGCTCTTTTCGCATAGATTCGGGAGAAAAATTACCTTGTACAAAAAAGGATTTCTCATACTTTAAAAAATCAATGAAACCTTGATTATCTGGATAAACAACTCCTGCTAACTCATAACTATTTAAATGTTCAATATTCTGTTCATAAAATTTTTTATTTTTTGAGAAATAGGCAACTTTTTTCCTGAATTCTAAAAATAAATCTGATTTCATTTTTTCCATATAAGTTCCAAGAAAATATTCTTTTTCTAGTTGAATACTATTTGTATCAAATATGTATACTAAATCAGCTCCTTGATCGATCTGCATTTGAATATTTTTTCTTAAAATTGGAAACATAATATCATACAATAATTTTTCTATAACACTATCTTGCCTATCAATTTTTATTAAATGTTCATTCTTCATGTTCATTCCATAAGATAAAACAGTCCAAGGCCCTCCAACAAACCCAACTAGACTTTTATTATTTTCTAAAGATTTCCTTGTTAAATCAAGGGCTTTAGTTTGAAAATTTAATTTTTCCTCAACCTCATTATCACCTACTTTTAGATTTATATGTTGCTCAGACAAATAATTTTCAAAAGTAGGTCCAGGCTTATAACTCAATTTTAAACCCAACAACTCTAGTGGAAATAATATGTCACTAAATAAGATTGCAATGTCGTAATCAAAATCAGTCATTGGACCACATGCAACTTCTGCAGCAAGTTCAGGAGTTTTGCAAAGTTCCTCAAAAGAATGTTTTTTCCTTAATCCTTGATAATGTGCATGGTATCTACCTGCTTGACGCATAAACCATATTGGCGGAGTCGATTGCGGTATACCTTTTAGAAGTTTTTCAAATCTTTCATTCATAACTATTCTCTTTTTTTATAATAAGATAACCAATGCTCATAAGATAGAAAACATCCTATCGCATCAGGATTAGGTAGTTTTGTTTTTAAGTAATCAAATGTTTTTCCAAAACCGCTGCTATGATTTGCATCTAATATTTCAGGGTATCGCTCAACTACTACTTCGAATTGAACTGGACTCATCCAATAAAAATATTTTTTTCCTCTTATAGAAAGATTGTCAAGAATATCTTTATTTATTTTTAATTCATACGTTGGAATTAACTCATAGTTATTTGAAATAGCTTTTGAGTGACTTAGGTTATAACGTGAAATTTGTTCAGGAACAAAGTTCTTTAAATCCTTAATTTTATGATTGCCCATGCTATCACTAGATCCATTGATCCAATACCCTTTTTTCACAGCATGATACCAGCATTTTAATCCACTAGTCCAAAGATAATTGCTATCTTTTAATTTAGGACCATTATCTAGAACATTTTTTCTGCTTATATAAATAAAACTGTCTGTTAGCCTAGTTATTTTTTCATTGTTGAGAATCTGAACACGATGAAATAAGTTTTTATCATCTTGAAGTGGATAAAGTAATTTTTGTGGAACACTCTTAAAATTTTTATCTGAACCTTGATTAAAAAAATCGTGCTCATTAATGTCGTCACCTTGTTCCGATTTTCCTTTCATACAAAATATAGTTCTTCCATTTTGAGAGTACATCGAGACCCCTATCTTTTGCTGACAACCCCCACCGTATTTACTTAAAATATTTTTTTCTTTCAAAACGTTATCAAAAACAACCTTATTGCTAATTTTATTAATAAGTATTTTCAAATCTTTCCGATCTTTCCTTGCCTCTATTCCAATTGCACCTTGTCCAGGAGCAGTAGGAAATATGGAAAGAGGTAAAATTATCCATTTATTTTTACTTATAATATTTTTAATAAACTCAATTGCTCTGTTATCATTGGACTCTAAGATTCTATCAATAGCTACCTTTGCCATTATAATTCCATCTGAATCTCCTTGGACAAACTTTCGTAACCTAGTTTCAATATTTCCTCTTACATCTAAAAATGTTAAACGATCAAAATTAAATGGGACAAGCTTCGCCAAGTATATTTGTAGATTATGCTTTCTACGCGGAGAAGATGAAAGTATTTGGAAAACTTCTTTCTTTTTATTCTCGAAAATATCTTTTTTTATAATTAAGACATCCCTCAAATCTCCTCTTTCAATCGTGCCAATAATTTCAGTTTTAGATGATGGCTCTACCGGAACATCTTTCCAAGAGTGAATCGCAATATCATACTTTTTATTTATAATCTTATCACTAATGTCTTTCGTAAATAAGCCGATACTATCAGATTTTGCGATATTGATTTCCATATCCCTATCAGCAATTGATGTTGTTGTGTGATATTCAATTTCTAATTCAGGATAGCGATCTTCTAATTGCTTACCTATAATTTCAGCTTGAATTTTGGCAAGCAAGCTTGCTCGAGATACAATTTTTATTTTTTGCAAGAAAATAATGTTATATTTGTTTAAACTGACGTTGTGTTCGTATTTTCGACTGCGGATTCTAATTATATTTTGATTGGATCTAAAACATAAAATACAATGAACTATAAAGATTTACTTCAAAAACAGCTAATTAAATTTAGCTCTAAAGGATACAACAGGACATTTACACCTATTTATCGATATCAGGAGACCTTTCCATTCACTAAAATTGATTTACCTAATGAAAAAATAAAGAATACTAAAATTAATCCTGAAACTACTATTTGGTGCTCTAATGATTATTTAAATATGAGCCATAATCAAGAAGTTATTAATAGAATGATTGAAGTCATAAAAGAAGTTGGAACAGGTTCAGGAGGTACACGTAATATTTCTGGAACAACACCTTATCATGAACAATTAGAAAAAAAACTAGCTAATTTTCATGAACGAGATGCTGCTCTAATTTTCACTTCTGCTTATGTCGCAAATCAGACTTCATTAGCAACATTATGTAAAAAGATCCCAAATATAGAAGTGTTTTCTGATCAGCTTAATCATGCTTCCCTAATCGAAGGTATTAAAAATTCCAAAGCATCATGTTCTATTTTTAGGCATAATGATCTTGATCATCTGGAATTGCTCCTATCTGAAAAAGATCTAGAACAACCAAAGATTATCGTATTTGAATCCCTATATTCCATGGATGGAACAGAAACCAATGTATATGAATATGTAAAACTTGCAAAAAAGTACAATGCTCTTACATACCTTGACGAAGTTCATGCCGTAGGTCTTTATGGTAAGGGAGGTAGAGGAATTGCATTTAAAAATAAAATTTCAAATGCTGTTGATATTATTAATGGAACTCTTGCAAAGGGTTTTGGACAGATAGGTGGTTATATTGTAGCAAACCAAACTACTATAGATTTTATAAGATCTTTTGCTCCCGGATTTATATTCACTACCTCCATGATGCCCTCTATAGCTGCAGCAGCTACAAAAAGTATTGAAATTGTGGAATCTTTAGATGATAAACGAACAGATATTTTTAATAAAGCAAAGTACTTTAAACAAAAATTAAACCTTTTAGACATTCCTTTTATTGATAGCAATAGCCATATAATTCCTATTCTTACATATAGCACCAAAAAAGCTAAACTATTTTCAAAGCTTCTATTGGAACAATATAATAGCTACATACAGCCAATTTTCTATCCCACTGTTCCTGAAGGATCTGCTCGTTTAAGAATTACAATTACCCCCAAGCATTCGATACAAGATATCGATAATTTAATTGGCGCTTTAAAACGTTTATTTAATAGTGAAAAACCAGAACAATCAATAAGTGCTGTAGCTAGACAAAATCAGGTCGCCTAAGAAAACCTTTTTATAACCAAAATCTATTTAAATTCGTTGATCATTTTTCCATGGATCAATAAATATTAAACACCTTGAAGCTTTTTAAATCTAATTTTATTAAGTCCTGCATAGAATCATATA
>NZHK01000065.1 GCA_002691285.1 Fidelibacterota bacterium
ATGATGTAATTGTAGGTGCAATACGTAGAGATAAATCATTCTGATAAATTTCAATTTGGTTATCCTCTAAAAATGCAAAACCAGATCGCGATCCAAAATTCCATTCTAATTCGGCTCCAATACCATTCACATAAGAACCCGTCGAATCATTATTATCAGAATCAATATATAGATGAAACTCATTCCAATCTTGCATTAAAAATTCTCCATGATAAAAATCAAAATAAATGAAGATAAATTCATTATCATAGGANATTTTTAATGTTGAAAAGTCCGCGCTTAAGGCATCNCCTTCCTCATCTGAATANGCTANTGGTACTTGATCCCAATCACNAAAAAGACCATCTATAGATATGGGATCCCNAGCAANTAAAAATGAGGCTAAGCAAGAAACTANTATAAAAAGGTTCAGATTCTTTGCATTTANAATAAGANATTCCCTATTTTACACCCATCATATCTAAAACAAGCCTAATACCCCAACCGGTTGCACTTCCTTTTGGATTNATACTATTTGGTTTAACTCCCCATGCNGTCCCGGCGATATCGAAGTGAACCCAAGGAATACCTTCCTTAACAAACTCTTTTAANAAAGCAGCTCCTGCTATGGTACCTGCCTGCATTGGGGCTCCAACGTTCTTCACATCCGCAATATCACTTTGCACTTGTTTACAATACTCATCCCAAAGTGGTAATTCCCAAACTTTTTCAGAAGTTGTTTTTGATGAAGCTTTAACTTTTTTTATTAAGTCTTCATTTGTTCCCATGACCCCAGTTGCTATATGTCCAAGTGCCACAACAACCGCTCCAGTTAAAGTTGCAAAGTCTAAAATATATTCAGGATCATAGTGTTTTGAAGCATAAGATAACCCATCAGACAATATAACNCTTCCTTCAGCATCTGTATTGAATATCTCCATAGTCTTACCGTTATATGCNNTTAAAACATCTCCAGGCTTATAGGCTTTTCCACCACTTAAATTTTCAGTTGANGGTACAATTCCTACAACATTAATNTTAGGTTTTANAAGNGCTAAAGCTTTAAAAATTCCAAGTACCACTGTTGAACCACACATATCATATTTCATTTCATCCATTTTAGGTGCAGGCTTAATTGAAATACCTCCAGAATCGAANGTAAGTCCTTTCCCAACTAGGACTTTAGGCTTAGAGTCCNCACCATTCATATACTCTANAATTATAAACTTTGGAGGTTCATCTGTTCCAATTGCAACACCAGCNAGNCCTCCCATACCCATCTCAGTAAATTCTTCTCTATCNAANATAGTNACTTTCATNTGGCCNTCCTCTGCTATTTCCNTAGCAACATTTGCAAGTTTAGANGGAGTCGCNANATTTCCAGGAGCATTACCNANGTCTCGAGCCAAACATACTGATTCACCAATAGCAGTTCCTGTCAAAATATGTTTACTATCACATCCCATGACTGAAACACTTTGTAAAATACATTTTTTATTTTCTTTTTTTGTTTGATACTCAAAAAACTGGTAACTACCTAATACTAAACCCTCTCCAAAAGCTTGGCAGTGCTCTTTCTTATTTGGAAAGCATTCAATAGAAAAGTTGTCAATTTTTTTATCAATGGCAAACCTTGATGCACTTCCAGCAATAAGTCTCGCTTGATTAGAATCAAATTTTTCTTTATATCCTAACCCCAATAAGAGAACACGTTTATTTTCAATATAAAAAAGATGTAATTCTCCTTGCTTTCCCTTTACATCTCCAATGCTTATAGCATTAAAAAACAACTTACCATTTTTTTCATCTATAGATTTTGCCATTGGGGAAAGGGTTTTATCTTGATATACACCGACTACAATTAACTCAGACTCAGAATTGTCCCAGTTATCATTTGAAATTTTTACTTTTGTTAGATGTGCCATTGAATTCCTTAATTAATTTATTTTTAAAACTGAGTAATATAATAAAATTGGGTAACTCTTTAATTGTATAATCTCCATTTTAAAGGAAAAAACTTTACTCTAACTTTAAGATCATGATAAAGTCTTTATTCAACATTAGACCTGCTGAAAAACATCCTGTATTTCTTTTGTTCTCAATGTTCTTCTTTATTGTTTTTGCTAGCATTACAGGCTCTGCAATGAGGGATGCAATTTTTCTCATTCATTATGATAAAACTTATCTTCCCATAATGTATCTTTTTGTAGCAATAGCTATGATTCTAATTATNAATCTCTATAANAGAAGCAGTGAAGGAAAAAGCCANCTGTTACTTTTAANAATTACTGGAATTATTTTTTCAATAACNTTATTAGCATTTCAATTTTTTCTTTCNGGAATAGCAATCCCATTATTTTACATTTGGATCGAAATCATAACTATTTTTTCTGTTATGCAGTTCTGGTTGGTTACAGGTGATATATTTAATTCTCGACAAGCAAAACGTATTTTCCCATTGATTATTGCTGGAGGTTCTTTAGCTGCAATATTATCAGGCTATAGTATAAAACCATTTGTAACGTACTTTAGTTCTCAAAACCTAATATACCTAACGATTGGATCTCTTTTAGCAAACGTAATTATATCGGTTTTTTTGAGCCCATTTATATCAATTCAAAAAGAAACACCAAAGGAACCTCATTTTGAATTAAATACGAAAAATATTATAAATGATTCTTATATTGTATCGATAGGTCTTATGATAGCTTTTTCTGCAATTATTTCACGAATAATTGATTACCAATTTAAGATCATTGCAGTTTCAGCATTCCCCGACCAAGATTCTCTTGTTAATTTTTTTGGTACTTATTATGGACTCACTGGATTTGCAACTCTTTTAATGCAATTATCTATTACGGGGTTAATTTTAAAAAGATTTGGTATCCTAACTGGGCTACTAATTTTGCCAATTAGTTTGGCTATTGGATCGCTAGGTTTTTTGTTAAGNGGNACANTANTAACAGTCTTTATTGCAAAGTTTTCTGANCAGGTATTCAAATTTTCAATTAATAATTCTATNAAAGAAATACTCTGGCTGCCGATTTCAGCAAAAAAGAAATTGCAAACNAAACCAATCGTAGATGGAATCNTAANATCTGGAGTNGAAGGAATATCTGGATTAGTCATATTTTTATTGGTTNCATTNAACCTCCTTCCTGAAAATCAAGTNCATTTTTTAAGTGCNNTAGTNNTANTTGGAATTTCGGCATGGGTTTGGAGNTGTTTTAAATTAACAAATGGNTATNTCTCCTCTATNNTGAATTCAATTGAGAANAGNCGACTTAATCTTGATGAANTTGAATTCAGCATAGATGATACAAATACCGTGAAAACCTTAGACAGTGCTNTNNTAGAAAAAAATGANCTAAAACAGTTATTTGCTATTGATCTTCTTTGGAATCTACCACTNAATCCTTGGAAAGATTCTNTAGAATTTCTTTTTNCAAAAGGTTCTCCCCCAATTCAAAGAGCAATTCTTGAGTTAACATGGANCAAACCAGATATTATTTCAGATCAACTAATTATCAACAAAATAAAAAAAGAGAATGATATTTCTCCTCATGCATTGATATGTGCTAATGATAGAGGGATTAAAAATGATATTTCAAAATTAGATAATTATCTAAATCATGATAATAATAGCCTTCGAATTGCTTATGCAGTTACTCTATTATCAAATGATCAAGATAGTAAAAGATCTGAAGAATTAATTAATAAAATTCACAAAAGTAATATTGTAGAAAATCAAATAAAATTGATAGGTTTTTTAAAAAGACTTCCACACTTATTTTCTTCAATCTATATTACTAATTATTTACAAACTGGGAATACAGAAATCAAAAATGAGATTCTCAGATTTTTAATAAACAATCCAAATAGCTCTTATTTTAACCATATCTTTGATCTGATGGGAAAATCTGCTACAAGGATTTTAGCCGCAAAGTCTTTACTTGCATTAAACAAGAAAGAAACCTATTCAAAGCTTTCTAATATATTTTCTGCCTCCGGCACAAAGATAAAATCAAAAAAACTGATTCTAAAACTTTTACACCATTTCATTAATGAAGAAGCGTTAACATTAATTTTTACTGTAATGAATAGCTCTCATTTATCTTTGATTGATGAAGCAAGTAACGCTCTAATTAAAGTATCGAAAAATCAAAATTTGAATGAAAATCACTTAAATAAAATTGAGAAATCGGTTTTGCTATTAGCAAAAAGAGCATTCCAATTACATTTATTCAAGTCAACAATTATTAATGATCAATACTCTATGCTTATCAAAGACCATGTTGAATATGATTTATCTATTCTTGTACCCTTATTATTAAAACTAGGGACACTAAAAGAGCCAGAAATACCAATTGAAAAATATATTCATTATATAAAAAGTAATGATCAAGAGCTTTTACCCTTAGTTCTTGAACTAGTTGAATCGACATTTACATCAAACACTAAGAAATATATACTACCACTGATTGATCCTGATATCAAACCTTCAAAAGTTGCAATTGGACTTTTTGATACAAAATTTTTACCAAAAGATGATTTCCTATTGCTTTGGATGGAAAGCAATCACATTTGGAAAAAAAATATTTCACTAGATTACTGTTTAAAGAATGAAAAAATTAATTTGTTAGGAAAAATANATTGGAANTCNANNNATAANATANACACCNATTNNAANTTTTTAAATAANANAGAAAAACTATANCTTAATAGNAACTTTTTAGNNAATNAAATTNCAATANAGGAANAAAATANTATGTATTCAATTCTNGAAAAAACTATTCTTTTAAAATCNGTNAATCTTTTNCAAAANATTCCNGGANANATANTNTCCAAAATNGCNCAAATNGCATCAGAAATANATNTAGNNGAGAAAGATGTTATTTTNAANGAAGGTGACTCNGGTAGNTCTTTATTTGTAATNATTTCAGGNAANGTAGATATNNTAAAAAATAATCANATTATTGCAAATTTAGAGCAAGGNAACTGTATTGGNGANATGTCTCTNCTNGATCAAGAACCNNGATCNGCAGATGCANTNTCGAATGGAGAATCTACTTTNTTAAAAATTGATCANAATGGTTTTTTNGAATTNATGGCTAGNAATTCTGAAATTATAAAACAAATNATGANAATGCTCACAAANAGNTTAAGGCAAACAAATAAAAAGCTTACTGANTCTTTGAAATAAGNTTNTCNACCACGCTTGGATCTGNAAGGGTAGATATATCGCCCAANTTATTATAATCACNNTNNGCTATTTTTCTTAAAATTCTACGCATTATNTTTCCAGATCTAGTTTTAGGNAATGCTGGNGTGAATTGNATTTTATCTGGTTTCGCATGNGGTCCTATATCNTTAGTAACCATATNCAAAATTNCAGACTTAATTTTATCCGAAGGATCTATACCAGTCATAAGTGTAACAAATGCAAAAATTCCTTGGCCTTTAATATCATGAGAATAGCCCACAACGGCAGCCTCTGCGACGTCAGTAGTTTTTCCAATGGCCCCCTCGACCTCGGCGGTTCCGATTCTGTGTCCTGACACATTCAATACATCATCCACCCTACCCGTAATCCAATAATATCCATCTTCATCTCTCTTGGCTCCATCTCCAGTAAAGTAATATCCTGGAAATTGAGAAAAATATACGTCAATGAAACGTTCATGGTCTCCATANATGGTGCGCATTTGTCCTGGCCAAGAGGTTTTTAGTGCAAGNAATCCATTAACATTATTTCCCTTAATTTCATTACCATTTTCTGTCATTAGTACAGGTCTAACACCAAAAAAGGGCAANGTAGCNGAACCAGGTTTNGTAGGAGTCGCACCAGGAANTGGGGAAATTAGAATTCCACCTGTTTCTGTNTGCCACCAAGTATCTACAATAGGGCATTCTTTTTTACCTACTATTTCATAATACCATTTCCACTCAGGCTCCTTAATTGGCTCTCCCACGGTGCCAAGCAAACAAAGAGACGATAGGTCTCTAGAATTCNCCCAATCATCTCCCTCTTTCATTAATGCTCTAAGNGCAGTAGGTGCTGTATAAAATTGATTTACTTTATGTTTATCAACTACATCCCAAAATCTTCCATAATCTGGGTAATTAGGAACCCCTTCAAACATAATCGTAGTTGCTCTATTAGAAAGAGGACCATAAACAATATATGAGTGTCCAGTTATCCAACCTAAATCAGCCGTGCACCAATAAATGTCTCCTGGTTTATAATCAAAGATTAACTCATGTGTAAATGAGNTATAAACTAAATAACCACCTGTTGTGTGCAATACTCCTTTTGGCTTTCCTGTTGAACCTGAGGTATATAAAATAAATAGTGGATCTTCAGCTTCCATAATCTCNGGCTCACAAATCGGACTCTCTCCTGAAATAGCNTCGTGCCACCATATATCCAATTCAGAGTCCATTGATACTTTTTCACCTGTTCTTTTTACAACGACTACCTGCTGTATGGAAGGCGTTTCTCCTACAGCCCTATCTGCATTTTCTTTCATAGGAATATTTTGTTTATTCCCTCTNACACCTGTATCCTGAGTAACTAATATTTTACATTCAGAATCGTTAATTCTATCCCTCAAAGANTCACTTGAGAAGGCTCCAAAAACNACTGAGTGAACTGCACCTATCCTAGCACAAGCTAGGACGGCAATAGCAAGCTCTGGAATCATTTGCATATACAAACAAACACGATCTCCTTTTTTAACTCCTAAAGATNTCAAAGCATTTGCAAAAAGAGAGACCTCTTTNAGCAGATCTTGATATGTNAATTTTCTNGATTGTTTTGGATCGTTTCCTTCCCAAATAATAGCGACCTCTTCTCCATAACCAGCATCAATATGTCTATCAATACAATTGTAAGATGCATTGAGTTTTCCACCAGTGAACCAATTAATCTCTCCCTTATTAAAATTATAATTTGAAACTCTTTCCCAGGGCTCAAACCAATCGATTCTTTTAGCTATTTTACCCCAGAATTTTTCAGGGGATTTTATAGAATCTTCATATAAGTTTTTGTAGTGATCTAATGAAGAGATATGAGAATTTCTGGATGCCTTATTTTTAGGTTGGTACATTTCTAAATAGTTTGGTTGTGATTAATTTTTTTATAAGTCCCAAATTGATCTTTTTTAACAGACACAAATGTAAACCTTGCAGTGCAGGCAAGTGTTTTATCTATTTCTTTGGATTCTTTATAGGCATCAATTTTTATAACTATTGATGATTTTCCAGTTGAAATAATATTTGCTTCAAAGTTTACCCAATCTCCAACGTGAACAGTTTCCTTAAATTCGATAGCATCTATAGCACGAGTGAGAGCTGCGTCAGCCTCAGATTTTTTTAAAAATCGATGAACTGCTTTTGATGCTGAAATATCCATCCAGGATACCATTTTCCCTCCAAATAAAGTGCCAAAGACATTTGCATCTTGAGGCATCACAAGCTGAGAGTATCGAATAGTTTTCATAGAGAAGGTATATTCCCAAAAAATATTACATAAAATATAGAGAATGCCCCGTTGAAAAACCCTTGGAAAACCTATTTAACCTGAAGAGCACGCCATATCAACGGGGCAGAACTCTTCATAATCTATATCATAATGCTTTTTTAAATCAACAAATTTTAGAATTTTAATTTTTGTTAAAATTCAAAGCTATTTTCTCGCCCTCCTTAAAATCTACACCTCTAAGTAAGATACCACCAGCAATAAATAATATTAAAATTGAGAGTATTCCAAAACGAACACTTCCAGTGATAACCGTAATCCAACCCATTAATAATGGCCCAATTACGGAAGCAAATTTGCCTAACATATTGTAAAACCCAAAAAACTCAGCTTCCATATTTTTAGGTATTAATCTCGCATAAAGACTTCGACTAAGAGCTTGAATACCTCCTTGAAAGATACCAATTAGTGCTGCCAAGCAAAAAAAATGAAGACGCTCAGACATATAATATCCTAAGAAAGTAGCCAAGGCATAGCCCCCAATTGCAACAAAAACGGCATTTTTTGTACCAATTTTTTTTGCAAACCAACTATATCCTATTGCAGAAGGGAATGCAATAAATTGCACCATCAATAAAGCTATAATTAAATCGGATGATTCAAAACCATATTCTGGAGAGGATGCTGCTTTTACAGCCATTTTTATAATCGTATCAACTCCATCTATATACAGCCAGTATGCAACTAAATATCTTCCTACGACTTTCATAGCCCTAATATGACGAATTGTGTTAACTATTTGTTTAAAGCCTTTAGATACCGCATCTATCAAAGAAATATGACTATGATTTTTATTTTCAGGAATATATAGTATGATCGGAATCGTGAATATAGCCCACCATACTGCTACAGTAACGAATGAAATTCTCACCGCAGTTGTAGCATCTGGGATACCAAACCAATTAGGATAAAGATACATAAGTACATTGATAAGAAACAATAATCCTCCCCCTAAATAGCCTAATCCATAGCCAAAAGAAGAAACATAGTCTAGTTTGTTTCTTTCAGCAACGATTGGCAAAAGAGAATCATAAAAAATATTCCCAGACATAAACCCAATTGAAGCCATAATATAAATAAAAACCGCTAACTCCCATTCACCATGACCAACGAACCACAGAGCTCCAGTCATAGTCATGCCCAAAAATGCAAAAGTTATTAAAAATTTCTTTTTTGCAGATGCACAATCTGCTATTGCTCCAAGGATAGGAGATATGAGAGCTATAATTATAGAAGCAACAGAATTTGCTATTCCTAATTGTAAAGTGCTTTGATTAACATTGT
>NZHK01000066.1 GCA_002691285.1 Fidelibacterota bacterium
AACAATTAAAGAAATAAATAATATTCTATTAAAAAACAATATTCAACATGAGATCATTGTAATAAATGACCATAGTAGTGATGCCACATTAAAAATATTGAACCTTTTAAAAAATAATATTCACGAATTAAAAATAATTAATAACACTAGGAAACCGGGTTACGGCTTAACTGTTAGACTAGGATTGGAAAACTATAGTGGTGAAATAATAGCAATTATGATGGCAGATGGGTCTGATTCTCCAAAAGATTTAATAAAATTTTATTTCAAATCTATAAAAAATAACACATGTATATTTGGATCCCGATTTATAGATGGGGGATTTACAAAAGATTATCCAAAATTAAAATATGTTTTAAACAGAATTTTTAATAATCTTGTAAGATTAATCTTCCAAATTAGATACAATGATATTACAAATGCATTCAAAGTTTACACAAAAGAGGCAATCGAAGGATCAAAACCATTCTTATCAAACCATTTTAACCTTACTTTAGAATTACCGCTTAAAATAATTATTCGAGGGTATAATTATGAAGTAGCTCCGAATTCATGGAGGAACAGAAAAACTGGTATTTCAAAAATGAAAATAAAAGAAATGGGGAGCAGATATTTATTTATTCTTTTTTACTGTTTAATTGAAAAATTGTTAACTAAAAATGATTATAAAAAGAATAAATACATTAATTAATTCTATTTCTCAATCTCCAAATTGGGAAATTAAAATAACAATAATATCGTTCTTTTTAATTCAATTAGTATCATTCCCAAGCTACAGTCTAGAATATGATAATTGGAGTGCTCAGTATGAAAAAAGTTTAAATATTTTTTCAAATATTGATCATGGAAGTGGACTTTCTCATAAAGCAAAGATGAATGTTCGAATAACAATTCCTATTATTATTAAAATATTAGATTTATCTCCATTTGGGTTAATAATTCTAAAAAACATTACTGGTTTAATATTTATATTTTTAATTCTTAAACTCTTTTTACTAATCGTTGAAGATAAATACCTTTCAATCCTACTCACACTTAGCTGTTCTTTTGTAGGATTTGGTAAAGCATCAACAGTTGACCCCAGTCAAATATTTGATGGGTTAAGTCTAATGTTGGTTCTTGGGTCTTTTCTTTTAAAAAACCCTTTTTTAGTTATGATTAGTTTAATTGCCGGTTTTTTTAATGATGAGAGAACAATTATTTCTGCTTTTTTATTTACATTATATTATTTTCAGTTTAATAAAAATCTGAAGACAAAAGATGATAACAGATATCCCTTCCTAGCATTTTTAAGCCTTATTTTCTTTGTTAGCTGTAGAGCATATATGCAATTAAAGCTCGGCATGAATGCACCCATTGATGGCGTAGGTTTTCCACAATTTTTAAATCAGATTAATTCTATTAGCATAGGTTACTTTATGTTTCTAGAAGGATTTTGGATAATTGTTTTATATTCTGTTTACTTAGTATGGAGTACAAATAAAAAAGATCCCCTATTTTTATTTACAATCGTATCCTTTCTACTTGGATCCTTAATCTCTTTCCTAGTTTTTGATCATAGTAGAAGTTTGATTTATAGCTTCCCAATAATATTTTTTGGATTATCTTATATTAAACCAATCCTTGATTACAAAAAATTAAAAAAAATTATTATCGCAACATTAATTTCATCTGCACTTATTCCAACAATTAGTTTTGGAGGGAAAAATTCATATTGGACACATTATTCTCTTCCCACTCAAATAATTCGAATGATTATTGATAAATATTAAATAGATAAAAATGAAACAAAATATTAAAATTATGATAGCAGGAGGATGCGGATTTATTGGATCTTCATTGGCTAATTTTTTCCTTCATAAGTATCCAAATTCAAAAATATATATTTTGGATAACCTAATGCGTCTTGGGTCAGAGATAAATCTCAAAAGGTTACATAATGATCGATTAATATTTCTTAAGGGAGATTTATCTAACAAAACAAGTTTTAATAACTTACCAAGTTGCGATGTTTTTATTGACGCTGCGGCAGATCCATCGGTTCTTTCAGGGATAGATTCGTCTGTTTTAAAATTAATTAATAATAATTTTATTACCACAATCAATGCTATAGAATGGTGCATAAAAACAAAATGCAAATTTCTTTTTTTATCTACAAGCAGAGTTTATCCAATAAAAATATTAGATGAAATATCCTATACTGAATCCCCAACGCGATTTGAATGGATGAAAAAACAGAATATTAAAGGACTATCGGATGAAGGTATCAACGAATCTTTTACTATGAATGGATATCGATCGTTGTATGGATCATCTAAATATTCTTCGGAATTATTTATCCATGAATATGGGAAGTATAAAAATTTAGAATATATAATTAATAGATGTAGTATGATCGCAGGACCATGGCAAATGGGCAAGATTGACCAAGGGGTTGTTACCCATTGGCTTGCTTCTCATATTTTTAAAAAAGAATTGAGATATATAGGATACTCAGGGAATGGGAAACAAGTACGAGACATTTTACATATAAATGATTTATGTAACCTTATTGATCTACAAATTAGTAATTGGTCAAAAGTAGACTCCCAAATTTTTAATATTGGTGGGGGGAGGAGGAATAGTCTTTCTTTAATGGAATTAACAAAATTAGTAAATCAGATAACAGATATCCATTTACCAATTTCAAAAGAGGAGAATAAAAGAAATGGTGATATAAGAATATTTATAACTAACAGTAAGAAGATTAACAATATATTAGGTTGGGCACCTACTCTTAATACGAAAGCAATTGTAAATGATACCTTTAGATGGATCATTGATAATAAAAAAGAACTTGAGAGTATCTTAAAATGAATACAGTTTTGATTACAGGTTCAAATGGTCTAATAGGTAGTGCTGCCGTTTCTTTCTTTGCAAGTAAAGCAGATCTAATACTTGGATTAGATAATAATATGAGAAAACAGTTTTTCGGGCAAGATGGTGATACCAAATGGAATGAAAAAAACTTAAAAAATAAATTTAAGAATTTTATTCCTCATGATATTGATATTAGAAATATAGATAAATTAAAAAAAATTTTCAAAAAATATAGTTCAAATATTGATCTAATAATTCATACTGCTGCACAACCTAGCCATGACTGGGCCACAAAAGACCCAATCTTAGATTTTCAAGTAAATGCAAATGGTACTCTTAATTTACTCCAGCTAACAAATCTATATGCTAAAGATGCTGTATTTATTTTCACTTCTACCAATAAAGTTTATGGAGATAAACCAAACCACTTACCTTTTATTGAACTAGAAAACAGATGGGAGCTAGAGTCTAACCATATTTTTTTCAAAAATGGAATCAATGAGACAATGAGCATAGATAACACAACCCACTCTATTTTTGGGGCTTCGAAGGTTGCTGCTGATATAATGACACAAGAATATGGTAAATATTTTGGAATAAGAACTGGAGTCTTTAGAGCAGGATGTTTAACAGGTCCATTCCATTCAGGAGTAAAATTACATGGGTTTTTATCATACTTAGTCAAATGTGCAGTTTCTGATATTCCGTACACTATAAACGGATATAAGGGAAAACAAGTAAGAGATAATTTACATAGTCATGACCTAATTAAAATGTTTTGGCATTTTTATAACAACCCAAGAATTGGTGAAACCTATAATGTTGGAGGAGGTAGGCATTCTAATTGTTCATTATTGGAGGCAATTAATAAAATTGAAAAAATCACAAATAAAAAACTATCTACAAAATATATAAATAAACATAGGAAAGGAGATCATATTTGGTGGATAAGTGATATTTCTAAGTTTAAAACACATTATCCAAAATGGAATTTTTCATATAACCTAGATAGAATAGTTACTGAGATTTTTTCTGAAATGACAAACAGATAAAACTCTAGAAGATATGATGCCTTAAATAAAAGTTTTGATGAAAAAAAATATCATACTACTACTATTTATATTGATAATAGGAGTTTTTTTCCTTGAAATCTTTGCTGATAAACAAATCAAAAGATTAATTACACGTAACGGCTTTACAAAAGATTTAATAATATTCTATGACCGTTATTACAAAGTACTGCATCACCTTGGAAGACTAAATGAAGTAGATGCAAATAATCCATCATCTTTAATGTTTGATGAAATTGGTGATGGGAAATCCCATATTTTAGTTCAAGGGGACTCTTGGGCAGAACAATTTAGATCAAAAAAATCACAAAAATATTTACAAGAATATCTTAATCAGCAAAAACAATATAAGTTTGTTTTAGCTGGAACGGGGTCTTATAGCCCTAGTGTTATGACTTCTCAATTAAATTTACTTCGAAATGATTTTAATTTTAATCCAGATTTTCTGATTGCAGTAATTGATCAAACTGATATTGGAGACGAACTTTGCAGATACAAAAATTTAAGAAAACGAGTTCAAGGAAAAATAATTGTAGAGCCAGAACCAGTTGAATCTTTCGAATATAACGCATCATTTCAAATTATTGATAACTTTAAAATGTTTTTTTCAAATCATTTTGCGTTGTTTAAAATTGCATACTTTCTAAAAAATAAAATTATTTATAAAATAAATAAAAACAACTATAAGCTCCGATGTGGAAGGAATCAAATATTAGCGCCATTAGAAAATGGTATTAAAAATCATGAAAAATTATACATTATTGAAATTTTAAACGATTATTTTGACGAAGCTTTTTCATCATCAAAACTAAAGGAATTAATTATTGTTACACACCCTCATAAAAGACATTTATCAAACGATTTTATTCTTAATGTAGGAACATTAATTCAGGAGGCTAAAGAAAAATCTATTTATAGAAAAAAAATAAAATTAGTTTCTTTTTCAGAAATCTTAAAAAATTATTCGTTTAATGAAATATTTATTGAAAGCGATCCCTATTCTCATTTAAATGATGATTATTTTTTAAATGCTTTTCTTCCTCATATTTTAGCTGAAATAGATTAAAAACTTTTAGATTCTTGAAACTTAAATATATTATTTATATCAAATCTTTTTACTCTTAAGACTTTTCATTGATTTTATTTACCATATCCTTATGACCTTTGAAAAAAAAACATCGGAATACGTATTAACTTCTACATTTTCTAACTTTAAAATCAATTCTTGTAAAGCTTTAATAAACAGACTTTCAAAAAGGTCATCTAAAGAATTGATAAACAAATTAATGATAAAAGAAAATAAAACTTCTTTTTTACAAAAATATAAAACAACAGAATTAATAGATTTAATTACAACGGCCAATAATAAAGAAAGAAATAAAAACGAACATATAATTAGTATAGTCTCAATTCTTGCGCAGAGGTATAAAACTTTTCAATCAATGATAAAAAAATATCCTAAACAAACTCCTGCAAAAATCATTGATGATGTCCTTTTCCATTCAAAAGTGATTACCAGTGTTGCAGGAACTAATATATTTACAATAGTAAACTGGAAGCAATTAAGCATTGAGATTAAGGATAAGGAACCTAATTGTATTTTTTTTAAAAAAGTAATAAATGGTATACCTAGTGATCATAAAATTATAGAAAAAAAATTGGATGACTTGCATTTAGGGTTAGCAACAAGGACTATCTTAGAAACATTTGGATATCTAGGCTTGGAAGAATCATATAATCACCCTCTTAAAAAAAAAGATCAAGTATTTAGATTAAACAAAGCACTTAAAGAATTATTTAGAATACCAAGCCGCAATAATCCTTTTTTTTGGAAACAGAACAAATTATTTACTAACATTACAATTACAGCTTATGATATAAATAATGTTCCTGTTTTGCCTTTAGAATAATTAGTAAAAATAAAGTGGACAAACTAAATAATTTATTTTTTAGGCATATTAATTCTATAAACAATGTTATTTAAATTACCAATTCAAACTCACCAATTCTGCCTATCTAGGATCTCTTTAATTGTATCTATTTCATAGATATTCCCCTCCCAAAAATCAGGTTTATTCTTAAATAATTCAGAACGAATTAACCTTGAATATTCTTCATTTGTATTTACAATATTTTTCTTTTTTAGGAAATGATATTGATCCCTTATCCATATCCATTTTCTTCGAGAAAGAATGTTTCTTTTCCCAAGAGGCCTAGCTATTAAGTTTCTTTTTGAAGTATATACAAAATTTTTCTGCTTTTTTATAATTGTTGAGATTTTCATTTTTCGCGCTATCAAATTTTCATGAACCTCATCTAAATATTTTTCAATCCATTTGATATATTTAACTTTGATTTTATCCGAATTAGAAGAGTTTTTGTCAAGACTATTAATAAGCTCACTTTTCAAACTAATGGCATATTGAATAACCTTATCATCAAAAAAGTTATAATTATGTTTTATGGCAAATGATTTAATCTTGAATTCATATTCATGATCACAGTCATGTTCTTCATTTTTATCAAAATTTAAAGAAAAATTCTTCATGCGCTATCATTTTTCAACTCATTAGCTATTCTGATTTTTTTAAAACTGATGGCTAATCCAGCAGTATGAATAAAATCCATTGAAATTAATGATTTAGTAAATAAACTAATGTGACTTGTATTGGACCAAAAAGATTTTTTAATTGAATCCATACCTATTTGAATACTAGGACTAATATAAGACCCTTCCTGAGGAAATACCTCAGATTCGAGAAATAAAATTAGAAAAATATATAATAATTTTTTCTGTTTCATATTTTAATATATTAAACTTCCTAAAAACAAAAACCCCACAAATGTGGGGTTTTATGTTTTTAGATAACTTTTACCTTACTTAAGCAATATCATCTTTTTTGTTTGCCTAAACTCCCCTGACTCTATACTATATAGGTATACCCCTGCTGATACTGATACTGATTGACCTTGATTATTGGTAGCATCCCATTCTATAATTTTAAATCCTGCATTTTGTCTTTCATTAATAAGATTTGAAATAATATTCCCTAGTAAATCATAAACTGTAACTTTAACATATGAATCTTCAGGGAGACCATATTTAATTTCAGTTACTGGATTAAATGGATTGGGATAATTCTGATTTAATTCAAAATTAATAGGTGAAAAGCTATTATCTGTTGATAAGCCTGATTCATAATTAATAGTTACCATCCTTATCTCAGAAGCCCTAGTTTCATCTTCACCATCACTGGCATAAACGGTCCAATCACCACTAAAAGTTGTAATTTCTAAATCATCTAACAAATCTGCTATTGCAGCATAAGGTAAACTTAAAAATGTGTCATCTGTATTAACTTGCAATACTAAATTATCTTCTTCCCAATTTCCAGAATATAATACAAATTGATATGAAACATCATCTCCGTCAGGATCGTTGGAAGCTTCCCAAGTAATATCTAAAACACCAGATTCAACATTCGATTCATCAATATCTAATGTCGCATTATTACTTGGTGATAAAAGATCAAACGTTTCAGGTGCAGAGTTTCCAATAACTAAATCCCATGATCCATGAAAAACTTTTCCATTTTCACCTTCATCATACACTGCATGAAATTGATTACCAGATATAATACACCCAGTTTGATATATATCCATTAATCCATTATCAACTAGAGATTCATCACTCCATCCATTTAGCCAGTCTCCAGAAATATTAGATCTATAATAAACATAGTTTCCTTTGATCCACACAAATCCAACTTCACCATCGGCTCCAAAAGTTGATACAGGGTTTTCATCTGGAAATTCAAAATCTTCATCCCAATAATACCACCCATACTCATCTCCCCAACTCTCCCCATTATCTGAAGAAAATGTCAAAGCAATATCTTTTCCTCCTCCATCACCTTCCCAGACAACTGTCGTTGCATAAATTATTCTATTGAAATAGGCACCTACTGAAGGTGGGTAAAACCAATATTCCCAAGCTCCAGCATTATTATCATAGCTAGGTTCCATGACTATCTGATCTTCAAAATTAGAATCATCGTAAACATCTACGTCAGTTAAATGTAAGTTACCATCTGTACTTCTCCAACCGACCTGGCAAGATTCTAAATAATATCCATATGCATCTGTTTCATCGCTAACTGAATAAGCAACACTATTACCCACTGCAATATCAAGAGCATCAGAGCCCGTATTTAGCTGAACTGCGCTACTCCAGGTAGCGCCTTGATCAGTGCTCGTGCTATAAAAAACATTTGCTCCTGCAATAAAACTAACATAGGAATATGTTTCATCAAGACCATAATAAAATTTATCTGATATAATACTTCCGTATGCATAATCTGCAGCTTCACTTATGTAAGAGAAAGAATAACTTGACGGATCAGATAACATAACATATCCAGCCAACATTGCCCCACCAGATTCAAAAGTAATCACATATCTATCTTCTAAAACCTCAATATCAGGAAAAGTAAGAGAACTACCACTATCCCAAACATAAGAATGTCGTTCCCATGAACCGCCGTCATCTTCAGATTTATAAATGCTAACAAATAAATAATCTGAGATACTATTATCTACTTCTGTAAACGCCACGTAGATATCACCATTTTCAGCTAAAGAAACTTGAGGATAATAACCTTCGGCAAAATTATTACTTAATGGAGGAGCAGGCTCAAGACTTAACTCCTTGTAGTATACTGTTTCATAACCTCCTTCGTCATAGACTGCATGAAATAAATCATTGCCTATCACACAAGCATTACTATAATTATCACCTAAGTCTCCTTCAACTAAAGTTTCAAGACTCCAATTGTTTAACCAATCTTGAGAAGTATTTACTCTATAAAAAATATTATTTGCTTTTGACCAACTAAAACCTAATGTCCCATCACTTCCAAAAGCACATGCAGGCGCAATATCTGGTACACTAAATTCGTCCTGCCAATAATACCATGAATAGTCTGCACCCCAATTTTCTCCATTATCAGATGAGTCATTTTCCCAAAATACTTCGGTAGATACAAATATATCCTGATAATAAGCTGCAACTGATGGTCCTGAAAAATAATAATCTGAATCTGAAGTTAAAACTGAAGTGCTTGTAAAAGAATTATAATATCCAATATCATATATATCTATTCGACTCAAAATAGCGCTTCCTGTATTATCCATCCATCCCACTAAACAAAATTCATTGATATTGTAGTCAGTCATAGAATATGCAATTGAATTACCAGCAGAAACCCAATATGCATCGTTATCAGATATTTGGATTGGTTCACTCCAAGTTAAGCCTTGATCTGTACTTAAAGAAACATACATATCTGCAGTTCCATTGCTATAATTCTCAGAGTAATAAGTCAAATATGTCCAAGTTGTTTCAAGAGGATAATAAAAATTATCAGATACAATAGAAGCAAGACCAAAATCTGTATCAGCAATAGAAGAAAAAGCATAATTAGAATTATCGTACATCACATAAAGCGCTTGCATCTGACCTTCGTATTCATTTGCCACTAAAATTCTATCATCGAGAGTTTCAATATCTGGATCATATAAATTTCCACTCTGGCTATATATAGTTACAAAAGATTCCCAGGTAGAACCTCCATCTTCAGATTTTAAAACAATGATCGATAAAGAATCAGAAAATTGTTCATCATAACCAGTTATAGCTGCATATAATTCGTTTTCTTCATTGATTGCTATTTGTGGAAAATAACCGTCACTCAAGTAAAGAGATCTATCTGAAAGATTAATATTAGAGAATTCAATTTGGGGCCTTGGATTAACAAAACCATCCTGCTGAATTGCATTTGGTGAGGGAGAGACAATTTCACGGTTATGGGTTCTTGAGCGATTCTCACTACTCCTCATAGCAGTTTCTAAATCATTCACTGGCCCATAAGTTGAACCTATTGATCGATTCAATACTGTTTTTTTGAGTTCCCTCTTTTTTTGCCTACTATTTTTTACCTTTTTTTTCGAGCTTTCAGATCGAGTTGAGATTGTAGAGGAGGCCTTAATATTTCCATCATTTTGTATATTGGATTGATTAGGAGTTGGATGAATTCTTCCGACTCTTTTATTTAAAACTTTTTCTTTGTCTACATCCGGAAAGTTTTTAGAACGTTCTATCTGATTTAAATCCATAAATGATTTTAGCTTGTTTATTGCATTTTCTTGATCCATATTATGAATATAAGGCTCAGGTTTTTTTGGATTCTTTACTTGATTAATTACATTTGACCAAAAGCTACACTTAAAGATGAAAAAATAATCAAATTTCTAATAAACATATACAATTCCTTCTATTTACATTAAAATAACTAAATAAACTTTAATGTCATTCGAAATATTTTACTAATTAAAAAAAGGTTAAAGCCCATTAAAAATAAATTAAATTGGGTTAATTTTATATACACACCCTTGGTTTATTTTAAATCAAATCATGTGACATGTAAAAATATTTACATACTACTATTTTTTTATAGCAACTGCTATTTCCTTAGTAATTTACTTCTATCAGGCAATATTTTTTAATTTAAAAAATATTAAACAAAAAAATCATAAATGTTTTATTAATTAAATCTTAGTTTTACTATTGGTGTTCCTTTATAATTTTAAAAACTTTTAAAAAAGATTTCCAATAATTCAAATCAAATGAATAAAATTGAAAATTTAGCATATTTATTTGCAGCAATGATGAATTCTGATGGTAAAGTGAATATTAAAGAGCTTAATTCTTGGTATCAAATCGTTGCAAAGCGGTGGCCAGGAGTCTCTGAAGAACAGGCAGGGGATGCTATAAAGAATTCTTTATATAGCTTAAAATCACAAAACCAAGTAGAAAGAATTAATAATCTTGAAAAAGTTCTAGCCTATCTAAAATGTAATCTGAAAAGTTCTGATCTTGATAATATTGCAAAAGATTTATCTAAAATGATACAAGCAGATGGATTAATTTCGATTGGAGAAATAAATTTGGCAGGATTATTAAAATGGAAATTGGGTGTGGATATTAATTTTAACTAAAAGAGTTTCATTTCTTATTTTATAACAAAATATTTCATGAATTCATGATCTTGAAAATGATATTATCTTTCTATTGTTTTAATTATATCTTTTGTGAACAAATACAATGCCTATGATAATTAATGCCGTTAGTAGTAATGATTCTTCAAATTCACCTGCTTTTAAATTATGAATGAATATTGAATTCATTCCATGATGGTAATTCCAAAAATTGCATACAGGTCCCTTTAAATAGTTCCAAGTAAAGTTCATACCAATTGGGAACCATAGATTATTTTTATAAATGCAGTAGAGACCAAGAAGGGTACCAAACAAAAAAAGATTTAGTAACGGGACTATCCCTGTTTCAACTATTATATTTAAATCTATCCCTGAAATCCCTATGTTAACCTGAACATAAACATAAGACAAAGAGGATAGAACTAACGCTATATATTTATTCATTGATCTAGAAAGATTCTTTATCATAAAGCCTCTTAAAGAAGCCTCTTCTCCTACCGCCACAAGAAAAAAAATAAACATATAAAGTATATGGTTATTAAATGAAAACTTTATTGACTCTACGGATAAAAAGTTAAAAACATATAGTGTTCCAAACCCTAGTCCTATAATTGCTGCCCCAAGGAAAACACCTAGTATAAGATCATCTTTATATCCTATAAATTGAAACCCAAGAGATAAAAAAAGATTGTTTATTAATAATTTTTTGGAAAATCAAAACCCAAAATAAAGATGCAATTGGATTTGTGAGTACAATTGTTACCCATTCCTTGTAATACCATTGGGCTCCCGAAAAAAGACCAAGTACACTTAAGAATGACCTTATTATTACTCCTCCAAAAATTGTTAACAACAGATGAAAAATAAATCCAAAACTTAAAAAGCAGATAAAAAAAAGTACTGCTTTTAACCAACCATATTTTACTGATGAGTTTTTAAACCATGTAACTTGTTGAGAAATATTATCCATATCCAAATGTACTAACCATCCTAGGAACAAAAAACATCAAGAGTATGTGTCGTCCAAACAATTCTAAATAAATTGTTAGAACTAAATATAAAAACAAAAAACCATTGCAATTAGGTAAGGTTTTTAATGATCTAGAATTCCTTTTTGATCAAAGTAAAATCCTTTACTTAATCGTTTTTCATCAATTAACCTAAGATTATAGTGGGGCGAAGTTGTGCAAGGAAGAGGACAATCATGACAATATTCATTATTCTTAGGGACATTCAACTTTAGGCCAGAACTTGTTTCAAAAATATCATATGAAGGCGATTTAACTTTAGTTCTTAAATTGTTTTTATTAATTATTGGCATTACTCTTCCCAAGCGATCATATGAATGCAAGCCAAATGAAAAAATAATAATAAGCATCGTTAGGAAAACCAGAATTTCTCTTTTATCAAAAATAAATTGCTTTACTGGAAATGAAACGAAACCTGCTCCTAACCACCAAAATGCAAAATTGGCAAAACGATTATCAGTTACCATGAATAAAAAAAATAGAATCTGTACAATTGCTGGTATTGAGAAAATAAAAAAATTTTTCAAAAGTGTTATTTTCCCTTTTTTTACAATTAAAACCAAGCCAAAGATTCCTAACATTACTGGATACAAAGTCTCAACTTTTCTATGTTGAATAAAAAACCTTGTTCTAAGCCATTCCCTTTTATCATAAATATAATTTTTATTTGTTTTAGGTGTACCAACGGGCCATTCGCTCAACGTGTTATTTAACTTTTCAAGTTTATCCTGTGGAATTTTCCACTTAACAGGAACAGGGATGAAATCTTTTGGATAAAATGGATAACCAGTTAAAATTATGTTTCTAAATAATTGCAAAGAAAATCCAAAAATAAAAACTAGTGTTATTATTTTTCTTTTGGAAAAGAAATCTAATATCATTTTATTTTTAAAAATTAGTAAAACGATAATTGAGGAAACTGCGATTGGTAAAAAGGTCATCTTTGCAGAAAACCCTAAAACTAAAAGCAAAAGTAATTGAACATAATCGTCTTGTTTTTCAATTAATATTTTATACATATTAATTGCTAGGATTATTCCAAAGAAGGAAGCAAAGAGGTCTGTACTTGATCCTGTATAATAAAAACAATAATATATAATAATTGGAGTAAAAAAGATTCTCATTATATAAGAACCCTTGATTATATTTTTATTAAAATATATTAAATGAATGGGAATTAATAAAAAATATACAATACAAGTAATTTTTAGATAACCACTTAGATTCCACATCGAATATTTGAATATGTTATCAAAAAATGCGATAAAGCAAAACAAGCTACTATCAAATCCGTAATGATTAAATAAGTTGGTTAAACCAGGTGTGAGTGCGAATTGTTGCGACCATCTTATTTTTTGCAAGTGATACTGTGGCTCATATTGTAATGGCCCTATACCAATGTTTGAAACCCAAATTAACGTTAGAAATATTGAGATAACAAAAAAAAATAATTGTCTATTTAATATTGATTTTAATTGTGTGACGCTTTTCCTAAAATTCTTAGTCAAAAACAAAGCAATAGGAATTAATGTAATAAAAAAAGTATATCTATTTATCGGAAGAAAAACATTCCAAATAGATATAAATATATACAATGTGAAAATNCCTATAATATTTAGCNTTAGAAAATCATTAATCTTAATCTTTTCCTTATAAAAAAAACTATAAAAGCTGGCNCCTAGAAAAGAAAAATAGATANTAAGTAAAATTATTTCAGAACTATTTATCAATGTATGTNATAAAATTTCTATTTTAAAATNCATTGANTACTTGTTCTTATTTAAGAGAATTTATNTGATACAAAATATTTTCAATTATAGTATNCGATAATTTTGTTAGCTGCATTATATCCATATCTTATTGCGATATGGGAATTTATATATTGAAAATTTCCTTGCCTNCCAGNAGTAATTATATTGGGGATTGAATTTAAGTATTGGTAAATAGAATCTAAGGATTCATCAAAACCTTTTAAGTAAATGGGATATGCATGTTTTAATCTAAATACATGACTATGAATAATATTCTTANTTTCNAAAATATCTTCTTTTTCAANATCATCAAANACTAGTTTTTTTGCTAGNTTATCATCTTGCCAAACTTTATCATNNATATNACAAGTAATTTCNGCTANNATAGTTTTTGTATTATTTAANTNTTNTTNTAAACCTATAGAGGTTAAATCNGTGAGTCGATTAAAAGATAAATTTCTATAATAAGTTAGATCACCGGGAAGTTTTTTCTCCCCTTTGACAATAAATCCAACAAAAACTAATGATCGATATTTTATTTTTTCTANGGATTGAATTATAANTGGTTTTTTGATTTTTGGTTTTACCATTTTAACCATACTGCTTATCGGAATTGTTGAAATTAAGCCATCAAGCTTAATACTATATCTTTNATTCTTTTTTAAGTAGTCTATTGAATAAATNTTATTATCATCTCCAAGCTCAATTGTTTCTACCCTCGCGTTATAGATAATATTCCCACCGTTATCTAATATTTTATTAGCAATAATTTTTGCAATTCCTGAAAAACCTTCTCTAGTTGTATAAAGATCCCCCTCTACTTTTTCAGCATAATTTTTAATATCNACTGGTTTATTATCAATAATTTTAAAATANAGATATTTTTTAATTTTAGAAAAAATTTCTAAAATATTAAAGTTTGGAATTCTTTGTTGTGCAAATTTTGGAGAAAATTTATTTGGTGAAATACCCCAAACATGTTTTATGTAGGATTTAAAAAAAATTTCATAAAGNACTCTCCCATAACTATTTATTAATACTTCTTCGGTATTACTTTTTTTATTTTTACTAAAAATTGNTTTTAACTTGTGNAAGACAAAACTAAACCCAGCTCTCAAAACAANANTAATGGGTAGATTGATTAATATTTCATGAAGTTTCAATGGAAAATCATAATACTTACCATTAAAATTAATTTTTATTGTCCTATTTATTTTTATGAGTTCTTGACCTACTAATGATTTTATATCTTCCATGATTTTTTTATCTGGACAATGGAAAAGGTGTGCACCCATTTCATATCGATTACCATTNTCCACAATTTCTGACCCTATACCACCAGGNTGAGGCAANAGTTCTATAATTGTCACATTATAACCTTTTTTTGAAAGAAGATATCCAGCGCTCAAACCTGTAAACCCAGCACCAAGAATAATAGTAGACTTTTTTAACATTTATTATATGTTAAATGATTTAATCTTTTGAATAACTTTATTCACATCGGCATCGGACAATCTAGGATGCAATGGAATATTTAGTCCTCTNTTATTTAAAATCTCTGNGTTTTTTAGGCACAAATTAGTACTTTTATATATTGGGTTTAGATGAAGTGGATGNTAACGAAGTGTAGTATATATTCCATTTTCTAATAAGAAATTTGCTAGTCTGTCACGATCTGGAACCTTTANGCAATAAGTAAAATAAGAGTGCCTATCTCCATTTTCAGCATCTACTGGATTTTCTATCCAANTTACATGTCTGAATTCATTCTGGTAGGCGTCCCAAATTTCTTTTCTTCTTGCCTGAAGCATATCTATTTTTTTTAGTTGAGCAAGTCCAATTGATCCAGCAATATTTGTTGGTAACATTTTAATAAATGCTTCTTCTATATTGTATTCCCACCATCNGGATTGATCTTTATCCTNNGTNGTTGCNGAATCAAAACCNGATTTTCCAATACCACAGTATCTTAACTTAGATGCTCNTTTAATCAATTTNTCNTNTTTTGTAGTGATTCCNCCACCNTCACCAACTGTTAAATTTTTGACTGCATCAAAACTATATATNGCTANATCTGCTANAGAGCCACANGNTGANCCNTTATATCTTGAAAAAACTGCATGTGCNGCATCTTCAATAATNGGATATCCTAATTGNGAGATTTCATCTATCTTNACNGGGAGNCCTGCATAATCAACAACCATAATCGCACTAGTTTTCTTAGTTATAGAACGTTCAATATCGCTAGTTCTTACATTCATTGTAGTTAAATCCACATCACAGAAAATTGGCTTAAGGCCAGCNATTACTATTGACTGGGCACAGGAGACCCAGGTATANGACGGAAGAATTACTTCAGATCCAGCAGGAAGGTTTAACAATTTTACTGCCATNAAAAGCGCATTTGACCCGCTATCAACCATTAAAAAGTTATTTAACTGAAATTTTTTTGAAAATTCTTGTTCAAACTTATNAACGATTTTTCCAAAGCCCATCCATTGAGTCCGCATGCACTCATTAACATTCTCTATTTCTTCTTTACCAACTTTNGATCCAAAAACAGATATCATATTTTTTAAATTGTATTATTATTTTTATAGATCATAGTATGAAANTTTTCATTGGAATTGATTATTTCAAAATTTTGCTTTTTATACCAAATAATTGCAGNATTGTTTTTAAGAACTTTAAGTGAGATTTTTGTCTTTTTTAAACTTAATGCATATTCAATCATTTTTAAAAACGCTATACTCATAATTCCTTTTTTAGAATATTTTAAGTTACCTAATATAACA
>NZHK01000067.1 GCA_002691285.1 Fidelibacterota bacterium
GAATATGAAGGATTGGCAAAAAAAATATCCGATCCAAAATGGAAGCCTGACTTTGGTCCTAGTGTTGTGCATCCACAAGCTGGTGCAACTGTAATAGGATGTCGTGATTTTTTAATAGCATATAATATTAATCTCAATACGAAGGATACTAGGCTTGCAACAGATATTGCATTTGAACTCAGAGAGTTAGGTAGGAGCAAAAGAATACCAAATCCTAATTCAAAGAATCTTTTAGATGGTGAAATTGTGAGGCATGATGATGGTAAGCCTGTAAAAGTTCCAGGAATGTTTAAGGATGTAAAAGCAATTGGATGGTATGTAGATGATTTTAAGCGAGCACAAATTTCTATTAATTTTAATAACTATAAGAAATCTACCATTCATGATGTATATGATAGAGCATGTGTTCTGGCAAAGGAGAGAGGAATACGTGTTACGGGCAGTGAATTGGTAGGTTTGATTCCCCTCAATGCAATGATATCAGCAGGAAAGCACTATTTGCAAAAGCAAAACAGGTCAATTGGTGCTCCCGTTTCTGATATTATTGAATGTGCGGTACAATCTTTAGGATTAAATGATGTTACGCCATTTATAAATAATGAAAAAATTATTGATTATGCAGTAATGGATGATAATGATGATTTTTTTGATAAAGAATTTTTGGAAAGTGTGTCATTAAATACACCAGCACCTGGTGGTGGAAGTGTATCTGCATTGTCAGGATCTTTAGGTGCCGCACTTTGCTCAATGGTCGCATCTCTTACTCATGAGAAAAAAGATATGCTTCATAATCGATCAATAATGGAAGAAATAGGGGTTAAAGCACAGGAATTAAAAGATGACCTAGCACACCTAGTTTCTGAAGACAGTAGAGCATTCAATAAAGTATTAGATGCTGTTAGATCTCCCGCTAATTCAGAAAAAGATAAGAAAGAGAAAACGAAAAATATTTTATTGGCAAATAAATATGCTATAGAAATCCCTTACCAAACAGCAAAAAAATGTTTTGAGGTTATGCAATTAGCAGAAATTCTTATTGATAAGGGAAATTCTAATTCGCTTACAGATGCAGGCGTTGCCTCTGAAGTCGCATTTGCTGGTTTAAGAGGAGGTTGTATGAATGTATTGATAAACCTGCCTGAGCTAATTGATAAAACGTATATAAATCAAAAACAAAAAGAAGTTGATCGTCTGCTTAAAAAAGGTGAAAAGCTGAATAGTAAAATATTTAAAAAAACTATTTCATCACTGGAAATGACATAGTAATAGAAATGATTAAAGCATTATCTGAAGACTTAAGAAATAAAATTTCAGCCGGTGAAGTTGTTGAGAATCCTGCTTCTGTAGTTAAGGAATTGATTGAGAATAGTTTAGATGCAAATTCAACGCAAATTATGATAGTTATAGAAAAAGGTGGACATCAAACCATTCAAGTAAGTGATGACGGCATTGGAATCTCACCAGAAGATTTGCCTTCAGCGGTAATGCGATTTCATACTAGTAAAATTAAAGAATTGAAAGATCTTTTTGAAATAGAGACACTTGGTTTTCGTGGCGAGGCACTTGCAAGTATTGCATCTGTATCAGAAATGACAATAACATCAAACGTGGGAGAAAAAGAGGGTGCTTGTCTTAAATTTGTTAACGGTTCGCACAACGGAGTAGAGCCTGCTCCGAAAATAAATGGGACTGAAATTACAATTCGAGATCTTTTTTATAATACTCCAGTAAGAAAAAAGTTCTTAAAAACCCCAAGAACAGAATTAAGAAAAATTGTAGATATTGTTCGTAGGTATGGTCTAGCATTCCCAGAAATATCTTTTAAACTCGTCGCAGATGATAGAGAGATTTTTAATTTAAAAAGAGAAAAACTTGAACATAGGATTGACAAACTCCTTGATCCAACGTATTCAAAAAATCTTCTTCCCATAAATGTTACAAAAGGAGATTATTCATTTTCTGGTTTTATTGGAAACTTAAACCTAATTCGCTCTCGTCCTGGAGAACAATATTTATTTCTTAATAGAAGATTTATCAAGGACAGGTTAATGAATAGAGCCGTCTACAATGCATATGAATCACTAATAAAAAGAGGAGAATATCCTTTTTTTGTTATTAATCTAGTTTTACCAAATGATCAAGCAGATGTTAATGTCCATCCAATGAAACTTGAGGTAAGGTTTAAAGATGAATGGCGTTTATTTAATCTTTTAAAAAATGTAGTATCGGAAACACTACAATCTATCCTTAACACTGCTCCATCTTTTAATGCTTCATTTGAATTTCCAACCGATGATACTAATAGATTTTTTAATGTGCCTGAAAATACTCTACAAAAAAATATTCCGGTAAGTTCTCGGCAGGAGGAACTAAAACCATCTTCATCTGAATNTAATTTTGTACCTAATAATAATTTNAAGCGTGCTAGGGAATATGTATCTCAGCTTGCTGAAGCTTCTAGAGNAAATGAAAATCAAATTTCAGTAGAAAATATTTGGCAAATACATAAAAAATATATCATTTCAGAGATAAATAGTGGTCTGGTTATCATCGATCAGCATGTTGCTCATGAGAGAGTTTTATATGAAGAGGCATTANAAGCTTTTGAATCTACATCTATGGCATCACAGACTCTACTTTTTCCTGAAACTTTAGTTTTTTCNCCAGATGATTTTGATGGTTTGTTAGATGTTTTACCTTATTTAGAAAAAATAGGGTTTAAAATTAAAAAGCAAGATCAAACGTCAATTCGTATTGAAGCTATCCCATCGGAATTATCTATTGGGAATGAAAAAAATGTTATAAGAGAAATTCTTGATAATTTTTTAAAGGATCAAAAAAAATATAGCTCGTTCCAGGAAGGTTTAGCTGCTATGTTTGCTTGTAAAGCCGCTGTGAAGGCTGGTGATGTACTAGTAAAAGAAGAAATGCAAGAATTAGTGAATCGTCTTTTTTCAACTAAGCATCCTTATTATTGTCCTCATGGCCGCCCGATTATAGTGCAGTTGTCACTTCACGAGTTAGATGGTCGTTTTGAAAGGCATTAACTCTTTTGGTTTTTTGATCCATGACAAGACACCTTTGCCAAACTTTAGTTCTTCCCAATTCTTAAAGGGCAAGTCAATTCGGACCATAGAGGCAGTAGGTAACTTTACCCAATTCGAATCAGTAATCTCTGACAAAAAATGTGAGAAAATTGGTTGATGCCCAACTATACATATAAAATTCATTTTCGGGTCTTGTTGAGATAGGATGGATAGTAATTGATCTATTGTACAATGATAAATATTGTTATCTAAAATCAACTCAGAATTCCATTGCCCAAATTTTTTCGCAATTTGAGCAGTTGTCTTTGCTCTTAAAGCTGTAGATGAAATAATTAAATCAGGTATTTGTTGAATGTTTAATAAATATAACCCCATTACTTTTGCTGCTTTAACTCCTCGTTTAGACAAAGGGCGATCGTGATCCTTTTTATAATTGGCATTCCAGTCAGACTTGCCATGTCTAAATAGTAATATTGATTTCATTTCAACTTTTTTTATTGATAATACATTTATATTCTTTTTATAGAATTTACTTTTACTTCTTTATTTAAAAATTGATCCTTCTGTGGTAAAGAGTGAATTTCTTTTACCACGTTTAGACCTTTTATAACTTTACCAAATGCGGCAAAACCTTGGCNATCAATNTTCCTTCTTCCTCCATAATTCAGCTCTGGTTGATCATTGATGCAAATAAAAATCTCTGAGCTCGCACTTCCTGGTTCAATTCTTGCCATGGAAATAGTACCGTTCATATGTTTTATTCCAGTAGCATTAGTTGTCTCATGCAAAATAGGCGGCAGCTCCAGAGGGTGTTTTTCAAAACCAAGACCACCTTGAATTACTTCTATTTTTATGTTGCTCATGGGTTGATTAGACATTGTAACAGTTCTATAAAAATGGAAATCTTTATAGCGATGTTCATCTATATACCTTAAAAAATTATTGCAAGTTGTAGGAGCCTCCTTNACAAATAATTTTACACAGATGCTGCCATAAACAGTATTCATCTCAATAATGGTATCTTTTTCAGTCGTGCAAGACATAGTAATTATAGTTATAAAATAGATAAAGAATTTCATGGTAATTGAATATAAAATATCGCCAACTAAGATATCAAATTTGTAATTAAACTTAAAGAACCAAAACAAATTAAATTTAATCATGATAACAATTAAGGAAATTCAAAAAGCACATGAAAGAATAATACCTTTCATTCATCGCACCCCAATTTTCACAAATAAGAGTTTAAATCAAGAAAGTGGTGCTGAATTGTACTTCAAATGTGAAAATTTTCAAAAAGCAGGATCTTTCAAAATTCGTGGAGCAACAAACGCAGTTATGTTGTTAAGTGATAACGAACTTGGCAAAGGGATAGTGACAGCATCTTCAGGTAATCATGGAGCAGCTTTAGCTATGGCTGTTACATCTAGAAGTGGTAGTGTTCAAGTTGTAATGCCAAAGAACACGCCACAAATTAAAGTAGAAAATGTAATGCGGAATGGTGGTGAAATCATTTGGTGTGAACCGAATATAAAATCTAGAGAAAAAGTTTTAAAAAAAATAATAGATGAAACAGGATCGATTTTAATTCACCCTTACAATGACAGAAATATTATTGCTGGACAGGGAACTGCAGCCAAAGAATTTGTTGAAGATGTTCCTAATCTTGATATAATAGTTTCTCCTGTTAGTGGGGGAGGCTTATTAAGTGGAACACTTATATATTCAAAAGAAATAAATTCAAAAGTCTTTGTATATGGTGCTGAGCCAGAAGAAGCTAATGATGCTTTTAGATCCTTAAAGCATGGGTCTATTCAATTAAATAAAACTACCAACACTATTTGCGATGGTTTAAGAGCACAATTAGGTGATCTGAATTTTTNTATTATTAAGGAAAAGGNAGACGAAATTATTACAGTCTCNGAAAAGGAAATAATTAATGCCATGCGAATGGTTTGGGAGAGAATGAAAATTATTGTTGAGCCCTCTTGCGCAATTACTCTTGGTGCTATCCTTAAAAGAAAGGATGAAATAAAGGGGAAAAAAATAGGTCTTATCATGTCAGGAGGAAATGTTGATTTAAGTCAATTACCTTGGAGAGAAGATTAACATCATGTCTATAAAAATCTCAGTATTTTGAAAAATACTCCATTGAAAAAGGTACTAACAATTGTAGGCTCAACTGCAAGTGGTAAAACTACTTTAGCAATAGAGATAGCGAAAAGAATCAATGGGGAAATAATTAGNCTTGATTCTAGGCAGGTATTTAAAGGGATGGCTATTGGTACAGCACAACCAACCAAAAAACAGATCTCTACTGTAAAGCATCATTTAATTGGTTGTCTTGAACCTGCAGAGTTTATTTCATCTGGGAAATATGCTAGTTTAGTAAAAGAAAAAATCAATGATATTNTAAGTCAAAACAAAAATCCTATTATCTGTGGGGGGTCTGGTTTATACTATCGAGCAATTCAAAAAGGTATTTTTGAAGGAAGTATTTCAAATCTTAAAATAAGGAGTAAACTTGAGGTTCAGTATGCAAAAAATCCAGANTTTCTCTTTAATAAACTTAAATCAATTGATAAGAAATATTCAAANATTGTACATATTAATAATAGGCAAAGATTAATTCGAGCATTAGAAATATATGAATGTACGGGNAAAAGTCCTTCAGAGCATTTTCAATCNCAATANGTAGACCCTGCAAAAACAGTAANNTTGTACACGATTTTTCTAAAATGGGAAAGAACTTCTCTAAACAAAAGGATAAAAGAAAGAACCAAAGATATGTTACGCAACGGATGGATTGATGAAGTAGAAAACCTATTAGAATTACAAACAAATCAAAAGAAAGTATTTTCTTCACTTAATTCAATTGGATATAAACATATTAAAAGATTTTTAAAAAATAAAATAAGCGAAGAGGAAATGTTTGAATTAATTTANGTACGGACAAGACAATTAGCACGTAGGCAAGAAAAATGGTTTAAGAAAGAGCCTATAAACTTATTTGTAATGATGGATTCCTTAAAGGGTGAAAAAATCTATAAAATACTAGATTGTTTTATGAATAGAATATTATAAGTTCATTTAANTTATTACCCTTTAATTTGGTCCAGTGAGGCTAAAAAGGGCAGAGAAAATTCCTCCTAAATAGATTTTGGTCTCTGCTGGNGGATTTTTTTTAAGTAAAAGGATCCTTTTGAANAAAAAAATTATTATGGATAGGGTGTCTGTTGCTCGGAGCATAACACGTTTAAGTCATGAAATTATTGAAAGTATCGATAANAGTCATGAAAGAGTNTTAATAGGTATTCATAACAGAGGTGTCCCCCTTGCTAATAGAATTCAANCCNAAATTTTAAATATAAATGGTCTAAATATAAAACTTGGCTCCTTGGATATTACATTTCATCGTGATGATTATAGAGAAAGACTATTAATGCCTGAAGTCAGAGGGACTGATATACAGTTTAGGATAGACAATAAAGTTGTTATTTTAATTGATGATGTACTCTTTACTGGTAGAACTGTAAGAGCCTCATTGGATGAATTAAATAGTTTTGGAAGAGNTTCAAAAGTACAGCTAGCAGTNTTGGTAGACCGAGGACATCGTGAGCTTCCAATTAAAGCAGACTTTATTGGGAAGAACATTCCAACTCATGAAGGAGAGCATGTAGAAGTTAACCTTTCTGAANCNGATGGAGAAGACTCAGTATTTTTAACTTTAGNTGATAAGTAAAATTTTGAAACAAAAACATTTACTTTTTTTAAAAGAATATCCTAAANAGGATATTGAAGTAATCTTAGACACTGCATTTAAATTTAGAGAAGTTCTTGATCGTCCTATTAAGANAGTACCTTCTTTGCAAGGTGTCACTATTGTTAACTTATTTTTTGAAAATTCTACTAGAACTAGAATTAGTTTTGAGCTTGCACAAAAAAGATTAAGTGCTGATACTGTAAACTTTTCAGCTTCATCAAGTAGTCTAAAAAAAGGTGAAAGTTTTAAAGATACCGTTCAAAATATTATGTCCATGAAAATTGATGCGGTAGTTATTCGGCACCCGGCACCTGGATCTCCGAAGCATCTTACAGAGTTTATTGATGCAGTTGTAGTGAACGCAGGTGATGGTGCTCATGAACATCCTACACAAGCTATTTTAGATATGATGAGTCTTAAAGAAAAATTTGGTTTTCTTCGGGGTCTTAAAGTAGGTATAGTTGGAGATATCCTTCATAGCAGGGTTGCAAGAAGTAATATATATGGCCTTATTAATATGGGTGCAGAAGTAACAGTGTGTGGCCCTCCTAATTTAATTCCTATAAACATAAAAGATCTGGGTGTTAAGGTTACGTTTGATTTAGATGAGCTTATTGATTGGGCTGATGCATTGAATATTCTTCGTATTCAAAAAGANAGAATGGGACAAGCACTCATTCCCTCTGTCCGAGAATATCGATCAAGCTTTGGCATAACTTTNGAACGTTTAAGAAATCATAAAAAAGAAATTACAATTATGCATCCTGGTCCAATGAATCGTGGTGTAGAAATTGATAGTGGTGTAGCTGATAGTGAGCAAGCTATTATACTGGATCAAGTCTTAAATGGGGTAGCCTCTCGTATGTCAATTTTGTATTGTCTTTGTGGAGGTCATTCGAATGAAATGGAGCAAAATGAACGTTAAAAAACACATCAATGATATTCTTCTTAAAAATGGAGTAATTATCGACCCTTTTAATCAAAAGTCTTTCAAAGGGAGTATCTGGGTCAAGNATGGACGTATCGCTGGCGTNGGTGATTTTGACANTCCTAAGATGGATGACATTTGTATAATCGATTGCACTAATAAAATTATTACCCAAGGTTTTTGCGATTTGCATGCTCATTTTAGAGAACCTGGTGAAGATGATAAAGAAGACTTGGGAAGTGGGTCTCGATCAGCCCTGGCAGGAGGATTTACAAGGGTTTGTGTCATGCCAAATACGAAACCACCAATTGATTCTCCAGAGTTAGTAGATTTCATTATACAAACAGCAAAACAATCTCCTGTTCATATTCATCCGATTGGAGCAGTAACAAGAAACCAAGAAGGAAAATTATTAACTGAGATGAGCTTGATGTATCAAAGAGGAGCCGTAGCGTTTAGTGATGATGGGCTTCCAATCCAAAATGGTGGTGTTATGCGAACAGCATTGGAATATTCAAAGTTTTTAAATGTTCCTATTATTAACCATGCGGAGGACGATTGCATTAGAGCTAATGGATTGGTTAATGAAGGGCTAGTATCTACCCATTTAGGATTAAAAGGGAACCCCGACATAGCTGAATCAGTTATGGTCCAAAGGGATTTAGAATTAGCAGTATATACAAGAGCAACTTTACATGTTCCGCATGTTACCTCAAAGAAAGCAATTGATCATATTAAAAGGATGAAGTTAAAAAATAATAAGATTACTGCGGAGGTTACTCCGCACCATTTGTTTTTCAATGATTTAAATCTTATGGATTATGATACAAATTTGAAAGTCGCTCCTCCCATTAGGAGTGAGGAAGATCGTATTGCTCTTATCTCAGGAGTTAAGGATGGCACTATTGATTGTATTGCTACGGATCATGCTCCTCATAGATTAGAAGAAAAAGAGACGACATTCGATATCGCTTCATGTGGAATGATTGGTCTTGAATCATGTTTTGGAGCAGTGAATAAAGTACTCTGTGTTGATAATAATGTAAAGATTGAGAAAGTAATAGATTCTTTAACGGTTAAACCTAGAAAGATAATGGATTTTAATGGAGATCTTTTTTCATTAGATACAGAAGCTGAAATAACAGTTTTAGATGATAAACAAGAATGGGAATTTTCTTTGAAAGATATAGAATCTAAATCAGTTAATTCTCCATTTATTGGAAAATCATTAATAGGGAAGGTCTTACATACAATATCAAAAAATTTTTTAGCAAGCATATAATATGCGTTTTAAGATAATATTTATTGACTTCCGAAGAATGAAAAGTATAATTTCCCGAGCTTTATTTTAATGTATATGAAGACTATATCAATTAAAAAATCTGAAATAAACAAGAATTGGTGGGTAGCTGATGCTGAAGGACAAGTTCTAGGGAGGTTTGCATCAAAAATTGCGCAGATTCTTAGAGGTAAACATAAGCCTGATTTTACGCCACATATGGATATGGGAGATTTTGTTGTTATTGTTAATGCTGAAAAAGTTACTGTTACGGGAAATAAAGAAACAGAAAAAACTTACTTTTCTCATACTGGATATCCAGGAGGGGTTAAAAATAAATCACTCGCACTAGTAAGGAAAACAAATCCTGAAAGAATTTTAATGAATGCGGTAAAGGGCATGCTTCCACATAACAAATTAGGAAGGTCAATACTGTGTCATTTAAAGGTATATAACGGTCCTGACCATCCGCATGCTGCACAAAATCCAAAGAATTTAGAGGTTTAATTACAATGTCAGATTTAAAATTATATGGCACAGGTAGAAGAAAGCGATCCATAGCACGTGTTTTTTTAAAATCAGGTTCTGGAAAGATAATTATCAATGGTAAAAATTATAAAGATTATTTGTGTAGAGATTCTTTAGCTACTATTGTTACACAGCCTTTAGCATTATTAGAAATTGAAGATTCTTATGACATCGAAATAAATGTTAATGGAGGAGGATTAACCGGACAAGCTGGGGCAATTCGACTAGGTATTTCAAGAGCTTTAAATACCGTAAATGAAGATTATAGAAAAATTATTAAGGAAAAAGGATTTTTAACTAGAGATGCAAGAAAAGTTGAACGAAAAAAGCCAGGCCAGCCAGGTGCTAGAAAGAATTTTCAATTCTCGAAACGTTAATTTATAATTATGGCTGAAATCAAATTTGAGGACTTATTAGGAAGTGGCGCACATTTTGGGCATGTTACTCGAAAGTGGAACCCTAATTTTAGTCCATATATAATCTCAGAAAAAAATGGTGTCCATATTATTGATCTTGAGTCCACTATTAAAGCTGTAAATGAAGCTGCTACGTATGTTAAAAAAATAGTAAGCAAGGATGGTGAGGTACTATTTGTTGGTACAAAAAAGCAAGCTCAAGATATTGTTCAGCAAGAAGCTGACAGATGTTCAATGTTCTATATTGTTGAAAGATGGTTAGGAGGAACTTTGACTAATTTTTCAACTATCAAAAAGAGTATTAAAAGACTTAAGCTACTTGAGAAAGAAGGCTCAAACCTTTATGAAAATATGACGAAAAAAGAGACTCAAATGCTTAATCGCGAAAAATTAAAGTTAGCAGATCAACACAGGGGAATTAAAGATATGAGAAGACTCCCTGATTTAGTTGTTATTGTAGACGCACAATATGAAGATACTGCTATTAAAGAAGCAAAAAGATTGGATATTCCTACTATTGCGATTGTAGACTCTAACACTGATCCTAACAAAGTAACATTCCCTATTCCTGCAAATGATGATTCAATGCGTACAATTAATATTATTATTTCTGCATTAGCAGATGCTGTCCTAGAAGCTAAAGGTCATGATTTAAATAATAATCAGGTTTTGGATGAAAATTCTGCTAGTCCTAAAGAAAATAAACATATTTCTGCGGAGCATATTCAGGAGGAAGAATAATTCTATGAAGATTGAAGCTAAGCTTGTAAATGAACTGAGACAAAAAACTGGTGCTGGAATGATGGATTGTAAAAAGGCGCTAGTTGAGTCAAATGGTATTTTAGATGATGCAATTGACCATCTAAGAAAAACAGGTATTACCAAGGCTGAAAAAAAAGGTTCGCGTCAAACCAAAGAAGGTATTATCTATTCATATATACATGCTGGATCTCGATTAGGTGTTCTTGTAGAGATAAATTGTGAGACTGATTTTGTTGCAAAGACTGACGGTTTTTCTGAATTGGCTCACGGAATTGCTATGCAAGTTGCTGCTACAAACCCATTATCTTTAGATGTATCCTCTCTAGATGAAGCTGTAATAGCACGTGAAAAAGATATTTTTAAAGAACAAGCAAAATCAGAAGGGAAGCCTGATGAAATTATTGAAAAAATGATTAATGGAAGATTGCAAAAATTTTATCAAGAATCCTGTCTTCTAGAACAGACTTATATTAAAGATTCTGATAAAAAAGTAAAAGATCTTATAACAGAGGCTGTTGCTACATTAGGTGAAAATATTACTATCAATCGTTTCATTCGGTTTTCTATTGGGGAATAGCTTACCTTTTTTTTCTAATTTTTAAAACTTCTACTATTAAAATGAAAGAGCCGATCTACCGTAGAGTTCTTTTAAAACTCTCTGGAGAAATTTTATCTGGTCAGAAGGGATTTGGTATTGATCCAGGTAAAGCACATTTCTTAGCACAAGAAGTTAAATCTATTCATACGTTAGGTGTAGGTATTGGTCTAATTATTGGAGCTGGAAATATTTTTCGTGGGCTACAAGCTTCAGATCGTGGAATGGATCGAGTTACTGGAGATTACTTAGGTATGTTGGCAACGATAATGAATGCAATTTCAGTTCAAGATGCCTTGGAGCAAGAGGGATGTGAGACAAGAACTCTTTCCGCAATAAATATTACTCAAATAGCAGAACCATATATAAGACGTAGAGCTTTAAGGCATTTAGAAAAAGGTCGCATTGTTATTGTATCTGGTGGAACTGGGAATCCTTTTTTTACGACTGATTCAGCTGCAGCTTTGCGAGCTAAAGAATTAAACGCTGAAGTGGTTATTAAAGGAACAAAAGTTGATGGTGTTTATAATGATGATCCTGTCAAAAATCCTTCTGCGGTAAAATATGATACTTTATCATATGATAAAGTATTAGAGGATAATTTAAGAGTCATGGATTTAACCGCAATTACTCTTTGCAAAGAAAATAAAATCCCAATTCAAGTGTTCAATATCAAAGAACCTGGGACCTTGAAAGAACTTATCTTAGGTAGTAAAATAGGTACATTAGTATCGGAGTAAAAAATGATAGATGAAATTTTAAGTGATTTAAATAAGCGAATGCAGCAAGCAATTGTGCATGTGCAAACTGAGTTAAATAAAGTTAGAACTGGAAGAGCTAATCCTGAGATGTTTAATTCTTTGGTAGTAGATTATTATGGAACCCCTACCCCTGTTAATCAAGTCTCTACCATATCTGTTCCAGAGCCAAGATTAATCACATTAACACCATATGAAAAGCCGTTGTTGCCATTAATCGAAAAATCTATAATAGATGCAAATATGGGATTCACTCCGGGTAATAATGGAAATTCTGTCTTGGTTCCAATACCACCTTTAAGTGAAGAGCGAAGAGTAGAGTTAAATAAATTTGTTCATAAAATAGTTGAAGATGGTAGAGTAGCAATTAGAAATGTAAGGAGAGATGGAATTCAGAGTCTTCACAATTTTGAGAAGGATGGTCATGTCTCAGAAGACATAATTAAGGATAATGAACTGGAAGTCCAAAAGATAACAGATGAAATGATTAAAAAATTAAATGATCTGCAAGAAGAAAAAGAAAAAGAAATTTTAGAAGTGTGATTATATTAAAATTATTGCGTGATAATTAATCACATTTAGACCAGCCGCACTCCCTACAAGTTAAACATCCACCTTCATTTATTATGTTTGGACATTCCATATGCCCTACCCCTTCATTACATCCTTCAGTTTCTGTTCTTTCTGGGGCTAATGTAATCCTAGGTGAATCGGAGTTTTTTTTTTCTTCCTCTACACCATTATGTTTACTTTTTTCTTGTAAATAATCATCTAGCGCCTTGCCGATTGCATCAGGAGTTGAAAGAATTAGTCTTCCATCTTCCCAAGTAGGATTGGGGCCAGAGATACCTTTGAGCTGCCTAACAATAGCCTTTGGATCAAGTCCAGAGCGTAAAGATAGGGATATTAATCGGCTAATGGCTTCTGATTGAGCTGCTGCATTACCACCGGCTTTACCTATAGTAGTGAATACTTCGCAAAGACCGTTTTCATCCTCATTAATGGTAATATATAAAGTACCTTCTCCTGTTCGAATTCTTCTAGTTACACCCTTTGTTTGATTCGGCCTTGAGCGAGGAGTTTTATCTGTAGTTTTATCGATAGTTTTAGTATTTTTTTCTAATTTTTTTGTTTCAGTTTTTTCTTCATTTGTTATTAAAATTCCTTCTCGGCTACCTTCTCGATATACAGTTATACCTTTTAGACCGGCCTTATAAGCTGTCATATAGATGTCTGCGATCGTATCCACGGTAATTTCGTTTGCCAGGTTTACTGTTGAGGAAATAGAAGAATCAATATATTTTTGAATTGAACCTTGCATCTTTACACGAAAATATGGATCAATATTATGAGCTGTTACTACATGATTTGGTAAATTTTCATCTGTTCCGTATAGTTTTTTAATAACAGGGTGGTACACTTTATATTCTTTAAATGTCTTTCCATATCCAGTATTCTCTTTTACTCTTCTTTTATAAGATGTCGCAAATATTGGTTCCACTCCGGATGTTACTCGAGCTACGATTGCTCCACTACCAGTTGGTGCAACAGTGGTTAATGTGCTATTTCTAATACCGTGTTTTCTAATTTTATTTTGAAGTGTTTTGGGTAGGTTCTTAACGAACTTACTTTTGGAATATCCAGACCAATCAAAGTTAGGGAAAGCGCCCTTTTCTGATGATAATTTAATACTAGTTTCATATGAAGTATCTCTAAAAATCTGCATTATCTGCTCGACCGTTTGCAGGGCATCTTCACTATCATACTGTATACCCATTTTGACTAACATATCCCCTAGCCCTAAAATTCCTAATCCGACTCTTCTATCATTGGTGGCATTTTTCTTTTGATCTTCTAAAGCATGGCGGTCCATATTATAATCCACCACATTATCTAAGAAGCGAGTTCCCGTTGCAACTGTAGATTTGAATTCTTCAATCATGAAGTTTCCGTTATCATCTACAAATCTTTCAAGGTTAACAGCGCCAAGGTTGCAACAACCTCCATCGGGAAGAGGTTGTTCTGCACAAGGATTCGTAGAGACTAAAGGAGAACAGTATTCTGCATTATGGTAATCTTTCATAGTATCCCAAAATAAGAGGCCAGGTTCAGCACTTGAGTGTGCATGGGAAATAATTTTATTCCATAGGTCTTTAGCCTTTACTGTTTTATAAATATCTCCTTCATATACCAGATCAAAGTCTTTATTTTTTTCAACCGCGTCCATAAAATCATGGGTAAGTAGTACTGATATATTTGAGTATTTCACCATGTCCACATCACCCGTTTTTATGCTTATAAATTTTTCAATGTCGGGATGATCTATTCTCAGAGTTTGCATGTTTGCTCCTCTGCGACCATGCTGGGCAATTGTATTTGTGTTTTCACTAAATAAATTCATAAATCCAGTTGGGCCACAGGATTCTCCGCCTGTGCCATTTATTGCTTTTCCTGATGGGCGTAATACAGACAAATCATGGCCACATCCTCCACCGTATTTATAAGTAAGAGCCTCACTTATAATGGTCTCATAAATAGATTTTATAGAGTCATTACGTACAGCAACTACATAGCAATTATTTAAGGTTGTTGTTATATCTTCCCTACCGGCTCCATGCATAATTCTTCCTCCAGGAACAAAACGGAAGTCCTCAAGTATAGAAAGGAACTCTTTTTCCATTTTAGTTTTTAAGGATTTTGTTTTTTCTACTGATGCTAGTGCTTTGGCTTGGCGTTGCCATAGTTCGTGTGGATGTTTTTCCCACGGGGCCAGATATTTTTGTTTTAGTACATCAATTCCAAGATTATCATCACCATAGTATGCTTCAATTGAATATCCATTTTTTTCATTTATTGCATTGTTTTTGTCTAACTCTGGAGGGACAATGGGATTTTTAATTGTTTCATCTACTATTTTTTTTAAAGTTAGATCTAATTCCATTGCTTCTGCCATTCTAAATTTCCTTTATGATGTATTGGTGATATTATTTATAGTATTTCTATAGTAATAGAAATACACTTTAAAGAATAACAAATGTAACTAATGTAAATCTTGTGGTTGGCTTCATTTAATATATAAATCTGGTATCAAATGAATCAAGAAATAATCATCAATTTATAAAAAAAAATCTTTTATCAGTAAAATAGATTCTATTAGACCTCCATTTGAGTTTTATAATTATTTAATTAATTTTTGATACCTTTATTTTTAAGGATAGGTTACGATCATTGATATAGTTTTTTATTTAAAAATAGTCGTGCTTAATTTCAGAAATCAGCTAAATATTAATCAAAGGAATATTAATGAAAGACTTATTAGGTGCAATAGCGATACACGTTGCAATCGCAGTCCTATTAGGATGGTTTCTAATAGAAATAATTTCGTAAAGTAAATGTCTATACCTCGAATAGCAATCATTGGTCGCCCCAATGTAGGTAAATCTACCTTCTTCAATCGTATGCTAAATAAACGCCATGCAATTGTAGATCAACAAGAAGGGATTACTAGAGATAGGATATATGGAGAAATGGAATGGTGTGGGCATAACATAAAATTTATAGATACTGGCGGATTTATCTATGATGATAAAGACGAATTTAATAAATCAGTAAGAACTCAATCAAATGATGCTATGGAAGAGGCAGATTTTGTTTTATTTATGGTTGATGCTAAACAAGGAGTTATGCCAAATGATAAGATCCTAGCAAATTCTGTAAGAAAAAGTAACAAGCCTTGCCTTGTTGCTGTAAATAAATGTGATCAATATGATAGTGATCATCTAGCTCATCAATTTCATGAACTCGGAATTAAAGATATAATACCAATATCATCTTTAAACGGTCGATTAACAGGAGATCTTCTTGATGAAATTCTAAAAAAATTAAAAATAAGTTATAACAAAACCATCACAGATAAAAAACCTGAAATACGGCTTGCAATTGTTGGAATGCCTAATGTTGGAAAATCTTCGCTAACTAATGCTCTATTAAAAAAAGAGAGAAGTATTGTAACCCCCATAGCAGGGACAACAAGAGATGCAATTGATGCTCAATTAAAATGGTATGGGTCTTACATAAATCTTGTTGATACTGCAGGCTTAAGAAAATTAGCCAAACTAACAGATAAGGTTGAATATTACTCAAGACTAAGAGCTAATAGTGCAATAAAAAATTCTGATATTGTTCTAATTTTAATCGATGCTGTAAAAGGATTCACTAGGCAAGATAAAAGTATTGTTGATGAAGTGATTAGCAATGGGAAAGGGTTAGTCTTAATTGTAAATAAATGGGACTTGGTTACAAAAAATTCATCCTCTTCGAAAATATTTCATCAAGAAGTAACTAGAAAATTTAAATCGCTGCAACATTATCCAATTATTTTTATTTCTGCTTTAACTAAGCAGCGAATTCATCGCGTGCTTGAAGTAGCGCTAGATGTATATGCAAGAACAATTAAAAAAATACCGACAAAAAAATTAAACGAATTACTTAAAAAACTTTTGAATAAAAATCCACCTCAGTCTGAACATGGTAAACAAATACAAATTAAGTATGTAACACAGGTAAGTATTGAGCCAACTATTTTTGCATTGTACACTAATTATCCAAAAAAAATTAAAACTCACTACATTAGGTATTTAGAAAATCAGTTTAGAGAAAACTTTGATCTTGAGGGAGTCCCGATAATATTCTCTTTTCGAAAAAAATAAATTTATCAGTATGATTTTAGAAATAAAACTGAAGATCACTTTGAAAACTTAAAATCTATTTTAAGTTCAATATTATGCAGTCTTAGAATAGGCTTGTAACTAAAAGAGCAACCTAGGGCATAAAATCTAATAATTATCTTAGTAATTTTATTTTAGTTTAATTACTGAAGATCTATCCCACTCTTTTAAATTTTCGGATGTATAAACTATACCTGACTTAGTTATTGCACTAAAATATTGTTTAATGTCTTCTGCATAAACTATTCTGCTGATATTAATAAAATCTTTTCTCGAGTCTATTGTAGTTATAAAGGATATATTCTTTCCCAGAACTTGAGGGTTTTGATTCTCAAGTTTAAATAGCCTACCATAATTTGTCAAAAATACGAAACCTGTTATTGTTGGAGCGAAGCCAAAACTATATGAAGCAGAGCTAATAATATTTTCTTCTCTTGAAAGGTTATGTTTATCCATAATCTCATCGATTTGATTTATTATCTTGGATGGTATACTAATTCCATCTTTACCTTTAATTCCAGGAATGCCTGGAGGTCCAGGTGGACCAGAAGGTCCAGACGGACCTGGTGGCCCTGGTGGTCCCTTAGGCCCTGGAGTAATAGTAGGTGTACACCCAAAGTAAAATATGAGAAATAGAAAAGAATATAATTTTACTTTCATGCTCAGGAGAAAAGAAATGGAAGCGCTCTAGAATATGCCATGGCCATAATTATTAGTAATTCTGATAAGAGAGCGGCAATAAAAAAATACATTGAGAATCTTATGTTGGTATTTTTTTGTAAGTTTATCTTGCCTAATGCAAAAACTTGGGAGGCAAACATTTGATATAATTGTTCATCGTCTTTTGCAATAGATTTTAGGTATAAACCATATTCTTCAGGAGAATTAAATTGACTAATTCCGGCAAAGAATGTGGGATTTATAACTTCATCCTTACCAACATCCTTATCTTCAATTTTCGTTTTATGTTTTCGTACTCTGGGAACAATAACTTGGACTAGATAAAAAATAGTACCCATGGCAGAGGTAAAATAAATGATCATCATTAGAAAATTAAATAGGTTCATTTGTATTTTAGGGAAATGGACAATAAAGAAGACCATAAACACCCCTAGGATAGAAAGTAGTGTGAAAGCTTTTTGATCGGTTCTTTGAATTACCTGCTGTTCTCCAGATAATACTTGTAATAGCGCGCTAAATTGTTTTCCAGATTCCATAATAATATTAAATTAAGAATAGACAATTTTATGAACTTGGTTAAAATATTCCTAAACTTTATGGTGATAAAAATATGAACATAATCTGACATACTTACCAATACATTACTTGGAAAAAAGAGCATAGTAACATAATTTTTTATGATTACTATTTGTTTAAAAAAAAGAATTGATCGCGGGGTGGAGCAGTCTGGTAGCTCGTCGGGCTCATAACCCGAAGGTCGGAGGTTCGAATCCTTCCCCCGCTACTACCGAGAAAACCAGAATCTCGAGGAGAAGCCCTCTTATATGAGGGCTTTTTTGTTTTTTATAATGATAACATACTTAAGCTTTGTTTTACTTTTACAAACTAAACCAACTACGGATTTCTTTTTAAAAATAAGATTGCGATACTTAAGATTTGTTAAGTAATTTGATTTAAATAAAGTATGATATAGCAAAGGATCAATTTTTTGGATAAGGAAAAATTAAAAGAATATTTTATAAATGAATTAGGATGGGAATGGGGTGATGAAGGCAGGCTAGTCTTTGATCTTCTTATGAAAGCTGCTGAGCAATCTAAAGGAGGAATTGTTTTAGATGCTGGAGCAGGTACCCAAAGATATAAACCCTTTTTTAATCAATCTATTTATCTTGCTCAAGAGCACCCACAAATTGGAGCGATGCATGATAAATATGATATCCTATGTGATGTAAAAAATATACCATTAAAGAACTCTTCAATTGATTTGATATTATCTACTAGTTCCTTGGAACATATGCAATACCCTGATTTATTTATAAAAGAAAGTTACCGAGTTCTTAAGCCTAGTGGTGCTCTTTATATACATGCACCATTTGTTTATAACGAACATATGGTCCCGTATGATTTTCAAAGATATACAAGATATGGCTTACAAAATATTTATAAAAATGCCGGTTTTGAAAATATAACTGTTTCTCCAACTACATCTTCCCTATCGTCTGCAAAAGAATGGTTTATCCATGGACTAATAGAAGATAGCACATTAAAAGGACTTGGGAGAAAAGGGAAGTTAATTAGAAGAATTATTTTATTTCTTTTTCGTCTCCTAGCAAATTTTTCCATTTATTTATTTGAAGATGGTCCTAAAAATGAAACAACATTTCCAATTGGATGGGTAGCAGAAGGGTATAAAAAAGGATCAAAAACTAAAAGGAAGACCTACAGCTCTAAGAAACTATTAATTGAAAGTGTTGCAATGTTTGATGAGAATTTCACTATGGAAAATGGAAAGATTTTTCCAAAATAGTATAAATTAGAGATCATTATCATCTCTGCCACTTTAGAATTAATTTGTGAAATATAATTTAAATCTAATCATTAGTCTGTAAGTATCGTTTAATAATGATAAAATATTATCAGTGGTTCTATCAATGTTAAGGCGTGGCAGAGATGGTTTTACTTATTTTTAATTTTAGTCACATTTATTTGGGGAAAGCTATCAAATCGAATAAGTAAGCATTGAAAATAAGAAACAAGGGACAGACTAATAAAATAAGATTACTCATGGGAGATGATCTTTTTAGTAAAATATAATTAAAACGGTAAATAAGATTTTAATTGGTCAAAAACTAAGCTTGAAATTTTATCTATTCTTAAATAGTATTTTTTATAAGCTTCTAAAAGAAGTTCTTCAACATCTGTACTTCTGAGTTTTTCCTGATAGCTTACTAGTTTAAATTGGTTATAATTTTGATATTCTTTATTGAGAAGTAAGTTGGCCTGATCTAAAAAATTAAAGTATTCAGTACCAGAATCTTGATGAGAGGTCCTCTGAAATGAGGGCTTCTTTGCTTTTAATGACTTTAGCAATAAGGTGATATCTGTGAATTTATTTAGCTGCAATACTACGGATCTAATTCATTAATAAAAAAAATTTTCCTTCAACTCCAAATCAATGAAAAAGACTGTACTAATATCACCGATAATAATAGTTCTATAAAACGGTTCAAAATTTTGCTTAGATAAATATTGTGAAATTTCATGACTTAAAATATCCTTGAAATGTTTTGCTTCCAATTCAACCATAAGAATTTTAGGCCTATATTTCTTCCAATTATTGGACTTTACAACTTCAAAATCTAAGCCTTCTACATCAATATCCATTAAATCGATAGTTTGTTTATTAGGTAGATGTAAATCCAAAACAGAACTTAGTGTTTCAGTTTGAACCTGAAATATTTTTTCTACATTTTTTACAGATTTATTATTTTTAATAAAACTTTCTGAAAATGAATTGATGCCATCATTTTTACCGAAATAGAAAAATGGTTTTTCTGAAGGACGCTCTGATATTCCAATATGTAAATTTATGTCACGTTTTCTATACAAATTAAATTTTTCAATTGATGTTGGGTTTGCATCGATATTTAATCCAGACCAACCACAATTATATAGATATCTTGTATTTGATCCTTTGGTGGGATCAAAGGCTCCAATATCAATATAGAATCCTTTGTATTTTTTATATAGGTATTTTCTAAACAAGAATTTCAACATAACATCCTCTCTTGCTTGGGAGTAAGAAGTGAAAAATGTTTTGTTTTTACTAAATGATTTAATTAAAAAATTTTTTATTGAATTTGGTATGAAATTTTTTATCATTTCTGGTTTGTTTTTTTAGAGTTTAAAAAAGTTGTTAATATGACTTTTTAAGAATTTCGTACTTGAACAATTTTTCTTATTTTATCTAGTTATCGCTAACTGGAAATTAATATTAAAGATAAATAAAAATGCTTCTAAACGCTGACTTAATAAGCATATTATTTAAATCTCGAGAGAATATTTAATATCAAGAATCTACGCTCCTATAATCAAAATTCAGTTTTTCGTTTTAAGGAAGATGTGAATAATGTTATCATAAGAGTTGATAGTTTATAATTTATTTATAAGCTCTTTCGCTACTTCCAGATTTGGATGAGTGTAAATCTTAGTTACTGAACTAGTAGCGTGAGCGAAAAAATACGTTTTTGGCGTATTGTTACACAGGTAGATAAATTATATAGAAAAGAGATCAATTCTAATATTGCGCCAGTATCTTTAAAATAGCCTAGTTTCTAATGGCCAAAAAATTAATAATAAGTTTTCTTTTAGTATTTTTGCTATCTAATATGATTATGATTAGAGGCCAGAATAAATTCTTTGATGAATCAAAAGCACATTACACTAAAAGTGGATTTACAAATTCATATTTATTTAAAGAATTTGAAAAGAAAAAGTTCTCAGATCTGGTTAAAATAATGAGTAAAGATCGACCTGGTCCAGAGTTTAAAGAGTAAAAAAAATGATGAAAAAATTTTTCAGACCTAATTGTAATAAAATAATCTAATCTTTAATTTTTTATAATTTGAATAGATCAAAATTAGAATACTTAAAATTGTTCCTTAAGGGTATGGCTATGGGAGCTGCAGATATTGTTCCAGGAGTCTCAGGTGGAACTATAGCATTTATTACTGGGATTTATGAAGAGTTATTAAAATCTATAAGTTCAATTAATTTTAAAATATTTAGTTTATTAAAAGATAAAAATATTAGATCAGTGTGGCATAAAATTAATGGAAATTTCTTGGCATGCATATTTTCCGGGATTCTGTTTAGTGTGTTTTCTTTATCAAAGACTATTACGTTTTTGATAACAAGTTATCCTGTATTAGTATGGTCATTTTTTTTTGGATTAATCTTAGCAAGCAGTTTTATAATTGGCAGAGCAATAAGAAATTGGAATTTTCAAAAATTAATAAGTTTAATTTTTGGTGCTTTTATTGCTTTTAGTATAACAAGGCTTTCCCCAGTTGAAAACCCGGAATCAATATTCTATATATTCATATCAGGGGCGATTGCAATATGCGCGATGGTTTTGCCTGGTGTTTCAGGTAGCTTTATTCTGTTGCTAATGGGAAGCTATACATTAATTCTGAAAGCATTAAATGACTTAAATCTTACAGTTGTTCTAGTTTTTAGTTTTGGATGTTTGATTGGATTATTATCCTTTGCAAGACTATTAAGTAAGTTGTTTAGAAGTTATAGAGATTTAACTATTGCAGTCCTAACAGGATTTTTAATTGGTTCAATAGATAAAGTTTGGCCTTGGAAAATTGTGGTTCAGACAAGGGTTGATTCTAGTGGAGATATTGTACCATTTATTGAAAAAAGTGTTATGCCATATTACTTTGAAGGCGATCCAAAAATTTTATTAGCATTAAGTCTGTCAGCGGTTAGTTTTTTTATAGTTTATGCTCTTAATCGACTCTCTACCAAAAACTGAAAAATATTTTAAATTATTCAAAATATTTATTTTTAAATAAAAAATATTGGAATTCTCATGGGAATTAAAATAATTGTTCTATTTTAATGAATTTTATCAGCAAGTAAAGGGGAAAGATGAAAAAATATATAATTTGTTTTTTATTAATACAGATATCCTTTCCACAAATAAATCCCGGAGAGGTTATTTGGGAAGAAAACTTTGATAACCTTGACAATTGGATTATTGAAACTGGGAATGGATCTTGGGGCTGGGGTAATGGAGAATTACAATACTATAAATCTGAAAATGTTGAAATAGTAGAGGTCCCTGAGGAAATAGGTAATAGTGCAGTCCAAATCACTGCTAAACAAGAATCAGGAGCAGGCATTACCGATCAATGGGGAAACCCATTAAACTACACGTCAGGAAGGATCAATACAAAGTCTAAAGTTAGTATAAAATATGGTGTTATTGAAACAAGGGTTCTTATTCCTGATATAAATTTAGGCGGCTGGCCAGCTGTTTGGCTTCTTGGATTATCTAATTTGACTTGGCCAAGAAATGGAGAAATTGATATTATGGAAATGGGGCAAAGGCAATCTTTTAGAGATCTACATGATGAGCACAATGGAGGTAATGGTTTAAATAACTCAACAGTGAATCAAGTAGTTGGAGCGAATGCAATTTTCTACGCAGACGAAGCATTGGTGCCAGATAATCCAACAGGTGCTGCTAGCATATCATGGGATCCCGATGATGACTACTGCAGACCGTATTATAATTATGATAATTTAACGGATAGATTTCTTAAATATCGCGTATATTGGAATCCAGATAGTATTTTATTTAGTGTTATAGATAATGAGGTTGAACACTTTTTATTTACTGATGTATTTAATATAGACAGTGTTTCTGATGAATTTCACTCACCATTTTATTTTGTCTCTAATTTGGCTTTGGGTGGAAATTTTACTGATGCTTATTCTTTGGGAGACCCTTCAAGTGGTTCACAAATCTCGATGCTGTTTCCAGCTAAGATGCTTGTTGATTATATCAAAGTAATGAAATGGGGAGAATATGGTGTAGTCAATGAAGGACCGCCAGAATTTCAAGGGGGAGACTTTGGTCTTTTTACAGATTTAACCCCAACTGATAATGGTTTGACTCCTGGTTTAGATGCTGAAATTTATGTTTGGGAGGGAACTCTTACGGAAGGAAACATTCAACCCCATGAGGGCGAAAATGGAATTGCTTGGAGCACAACTGGTTTAGGATGGTTTTGAGCTGGAATAATGTCGATGCAGCCCGTAAATCTATTCAATTTTTCAGAGGGGCATTTAAACTTTAGCATTAAGATATCTTCTAATATCTCTTTTCAAATTGGTATAATAGATGCATGGGGTAATCAATCTTATGTTAATTTTCCATCAAACCAAACTACGTATGGATTGGTAAGAAATGGTGATTGGGGCCATGCTTCAATTCCTATTGAAGATATTAGAGGAGAATTTATTGATCTTAGAATGCTAAGTTATGAATTTGTAATTCTTGAGGTAAATGGAGCCTCTTGCGAATTTGGATTAGACAATATTTATTGGTCTGGTGGAGGTGAAATTTTAAAAATTCCAAATATTAATGTGCCTGCAAACAATTTCACATTAAAAGACAATTATCCAAATCCTTTCAACCCATTAACAACAATAAGCTATGAATTACTTACTGATGGGATAGTTAATATTGTAATCTATGATTTAATTGGGAAAAAAATTAAAACTCTTATTAGTGGTTTCCAGACTGCAGGAAGCAAAAATGTAAATTGGAATACTACGAACAATCAAGGTCAGCCCGTATCAGCAGGAGTTTATTTCTACAGTATGGAAGCTGGAGATTTTAGACAGACTAAGAAAATGATATTGCTCAAATAGAATTATTTTTATGCATTAAGCCCCACATTTGTGGGATTTTTTGTTTGTGGGATGATGGGTAAAAAATCAATCTCCTGAAAATGGTGTCCCAAATAACCCAACTCCAAATTCAGCCCAAATAAGAAAGAATATCATTACAATCATTGTAATAAATATATTTCTGTATTTAAAATATTTTATCTTTTTAATTATTATGCCAATTATTAGACAGGTAATAGAAAGCATTACTCCCATAATTATAAAATCAAAAAAAGACAAATTCACTTCATCTGTTAATTGCATCGCTATCATAGGAATCAATAGTAAGAGTCCAACTACTGACAATATTTTAATCATCATATTTAATATTAAATATAACATTTGTATTCTCATACCTTCATTTTAGTAAATCAGTTCAACATTCGTGGGGGTTTTTGCTTGTCATTTATTAAAGGTTTAAAAAAAATGAGAGAGATTATTTAGATTGAGAAAAGCATCTAAATTTCTTTTTGCTTTTCTTATTAAAGGAAAAAGTTGGAAAGGAAATGATGGAGAAGGTATAGTTCGTCGATCACCTTACGAAGAAGGTAATTATCATCGTTTATATATGAGGATAGATTTCTTAGAGACGCATATAAACATTTATAGAAATCTTAAATAAGTTTTTAAATTTCTATGCGAGATTTATGCGAAATATTAATAAAAGAGCGATAATGGCTGCCATGTTGGAAAGTGAATTAATTAAAGCTGATTGAAAATGCTTTATTATGCTGGGTTGTGGAGCCTATGAAGTAAAAAGGTAAAATAAAGGAATAATCAAATGAAAAAAACATTTAATGATTTTGTTGAAGAATCCAAGAAAGAATTAGAAATTATTGATTCAAAAACCCTCGATAGCTTAATTAAAGAAAAGGAAGATTTAATTATACTCGATGTTAACGATAAAGAGGAGGTTGAACAGAGAGGACGGGTCAAGGGAGCTGTAAATATATCACTGGGAACTCTTTACTATAAAGCGGATGAAAATGTTCCTGAAAATTTCAAAGATCATCGTATCCAAGATAGAAATAAAAAGGTTGTTGTTACCTGTAGTCTAGGTTTATGTGCTGCAATAGGTGGAAAACTTCTTAAAGACATGGGATATAAAGATGTTGCATTGCTTGAGGGTGGAGTTACAAAATGGAAAGAGGATGGGTACGATTTAGAAAAGTAATCAAAGAAGAACTATATCTATGTCGTTAAGCAACAGATGCTTAACAAAAGTTAAGCTCAAATATCAGTTATGATTTACTTGAAGAATCTTTTGTCAACATTACCATTAATGATTTGCAAGGTAATGTGGTATACAGCCTTGTGAAAACCAATCAATTATCTGTCTTTAAAATAATACAATGGAATGCGACAAACAATGAAGGTCAACTAGTCTCAGCAGGCGTATATCTTTACAGTATTGAGGCAAGAGAGTTCAGGCAAACCAAAAAGATGGTGCTATTAAAATGATTCTCTATATTTATATGATTTATTTTTTTTGTGATATGGATAATGTTATGTGTTGGAAAAATTTAAATTAGCCCAATCCTGTAACTCGATTTTATATGAATGAAATGCAGCATTAACTTCTTAATAACACGTTTCTAAAAAACTGTCCTAGTGAAAAGTCCTTATAACTTATGTCTGGAAGTTTCTTCTTGCTTTTACATAGCCATTTTATTCTACATAGTTTAATATTTTGCTTAAGAACTTTTCTTATTTCTATCTAGTTAATAAATAATATGTATAAATATATTATGTATATGCAATTTTTTGTTATTTATATCATATGTTTACCGCAATTGTTATTTGGGTATATTGATACAGGATCTTTTTATGCCTTTCTTCAGCTAATCCTAGCAACTGCAGTTGGTGCAATTGTGATGTTTAAAAATTATATTTATTTATTTTTAAAAAAACTATTTAAAAATAAGAAATAGTCTAGTTTGAGTTTTTAATTCCTATACCTTGTAGTGAGTACTTTAAAGTATTTAAAAGAGTATATAAGATTTCTCCGCAATAGTAAAAATATAGATATAGTTTTCTATAGTGAATCAGAATCTTATTATATTTATTTTAAATCAATTATTAGTACTTTAGTTGAAAACTACTCAATTAATATTTGTTATGTGACTTCTTCAAATAAAGATCCATTGTTAACGAATACTAATAAAAAGTTTTCAGTTTATAATATTGGTTCTAAAACTATAAGGACTATTTTTTTTGCTACGTTAGATGTAAAGGTTGTAGTGATGACTATGCCGGATTTACATAATTATCACATTAAACGTTCAAATAATTCAGTTCATTATGTTTATTTGCCACATAGTCTCTTAAGTACCCATATGGTGTATAGAAAAGGTGCATTTGATTTTTATGATTCATTTTTTTGCGTTGGTTTTCATCATCTCAAAGAGCTGAGAGCATCCGAAAAACTATACGAAAGTAAATGTAAAAAATTATTTAAGATTGGCTATCCAAGGTTAGACGATCTAATATCTTCTAATCCAATTAATAAAAGACCCTACTCAACACTTAAACAGATCATAATTACTCCTTCATGGTATTCTCCTGGAATTATTGAAACTTGCTGTGATGAACTGATCCAAAATCTTCTTTCAATTGACTTCAAGGTAGTTTTGAGACCGCATAGGGACTCTAAAAAGTTATTTCCCGATAAATTGAATTATATTTATGAAAAGTTTAAGGAATACAAAAATTTTAAATTAGTTTACGATGATATAAACAATATTGAGTTAAAAAAATCTGCAATATTAATTACTGATTGGTCTGGAGCAGCAATGTCATTTGCTTTTGGACTTTGTCGTCCAGTGATATCTATTGATTTACCAAAAAAAATAAATAATATAGATTTTGATAAATATGATATAGGTCCTTTTGAAACTGAAATTAGAAGTGAGATTGGGTCCATCGTAAATCCAAAAAATATTAATAGGATCTGTGAAGTGATTGATAACCTTATGGACAATTCAGATAAAATATCAAAAAAATTAGAATTACTAAGAAGAGAAAAAATATTCAACTTAGGAAAAAGCGCAGAAATTGGTGCAAAATATTTAAGTAAATTAGTAAATAAATCGTTGATATAATAAATATGATTTTTTTAAAAAAAATAATAAAAATACCAAATGTGGTCTTTCCTTACTTAATAGGCATTTTCCCGTTATTGTTTATTTTTAATTACAACAAAGAAGAGCTATACATATATGAATTATTATTACCCGTTATAATTTCTTTGTTAAGTATTAAAGTTTTAATGATACTTTTTATTAAATTACTTCAGGATGCTAAAAAATCTGGATTATTCCTATTAGTTTTAATTATAACATTTTTTTTCTACGATAATATTTATGATTTCTTAATTCCTTATAGGGATTGGCCAGTATTAACTAACTTAAACCAATTCTTAATTCCAGTATTCATTATAATATTATTACTTTCCTTAATTTTTATAAAAAAATTAGAAATAAGTACAAATGTAGTGAAGTTTTTAAATATTATAGGGGTGTCTCTTATTATTCTAAATTTACTTGAAATTTCAATTTATAAAATTTTTAAAGAAAAAATTTCTCATAATATTGATTTTATAGATGAAGATAAAATCAATTCAAAAAAACAAATTCAATTTATAAAAACTAATGGAAACTTGAGGGATATATATTTCATTATTCTAGATGGATATCCGTCTTCACAAGTATTAATGGAATATTACAATTATGATAATAAATATTTCATAGATTCGCTTAAATCTGTAGGTTTTTATGTTGCAGAAAACAGTAAGGCAAATTATCCTGGGGCAACCTTTTTATCTTTAGCTTCAACTCTTAATATGAAGTATATAAATTATTTGGGGCAGGATATTGAGAATATAAATAATTTTAAAGATAGAAAGATTCCCTACGAAATGATAAAAAATAATAAGTTAGTTTCAATTCTTAGATCATATGGATATAAATATATTCATTTTAAATCTACTTGGGGTGCAACTGATCATAATCCTAATGCAGATATATTCTTAGGTGGCCCTCATTCTATATTACTTAGCAAATTTAATAATGAATTTAATATGGTTATTGCAAAGTCTACTATCTTAAGAGAGTGGTTTAAAAGAAACAATTATTTCAACCTCTATAGTGATCAAATATTATTTAATTTGAATAAAATTTCAGATTTGAATGAAATTTTAGGCCTGAAGTTTATTTTTGCCCATATAATGTCTCCTCACCCTCCCTACGTTTTTGATGAAAATGGTAAAAATCCAGAATTAGTGGATATGAATTATTTTGGAAATGAGTGGAAACGTAAAGATGATTTCATCAACCAATTAAAATTTGTTAACAAAAAAATAATTTCAGCTGTTGAAAAGATTTTGATTAATTCTGCAATTGATCCAATAATTATTATTCAAGGTGATCATGGTACTTGTTCAACTTGCGGTTCACCAAATGTAAATAATGTAGGAAAAAATGAGATAAAGGAAGAAATTCTGAGAGAGAGAATGAATATTTTAAATGTAATGTATCTTCCAAGCGGTGGGTCTGAACTTTTATATAATGAAATTTCACCTGTTAATACTTTTCGATATATTTTAAATTTTTATTTTAAGGAGGATTTTAATTTGCTTGAAGACAAGAATTACTATTCTTCTTATGAATCACCCTATAAGTTTTTAGATGTAACCGGAAGAGGAATATTTGAATAATATTAATGTGATGGATGTACTTTTATGGATTGATGATATTGCAATTATTTGTTTTGGTTTTATTGGTGGTGTTTACTTTGCATTTTCTTTCTTTGTAATGCATTCGTTTAAAAAAATTAATCATCTAGAAGCTATTCGCATAATGAACTCAATTAATTCAGTAATCTTAAAATCACCTTTTATGTTTTTATTCTTTTTTTCCTCATTTATTGCAGCAATACTTTTTTTAAAGAATTTAATTTCATTTAAAATTATTTATAACCAAGTTTTATCAAGTCTTATTTTTCTTGGAGGTATGTTATTATGTACTGCTACGAAGAATGTACCACTTAATAAAAAATTAGCTAATTTTAATGATAGAACTAGTGATCCTGAAATAGAGTGGGATTATTATTATAAAAATTGGATTAAGTGGAATCACATCCGTACAGTTTCATGTTTTGTAGCAATGGTACTACTTGTAATCAACTAAATTGATAGTAAGCTTATAAGGTTTGAATTTTTCCTTAGTTAAAATAGGAAAATCGGAATTTTTATGAAAATACTTCTAAAAAGATTTCTTATATATTTAATCCAAAAACTTTCTCTTAATGAAAGATTGGCATCACTTAATAAATTAGTTAATAACGAGGTTAACAATACTCAAGTTAAGGATAAAGTTTTTGGATATTTTATAGATTCATTTGGCAGTGAGCATAAGTTGATCGAAGGGCTAAGAGATAAAATTAAACCAGGGTGGAAAGGAAGCCTAAAAAAGAAAAATTATGAAAATATTCCATCAAATGAGGCAGTTTTAGATCAACTTCATTATTCCAAAAGTCAATTTAATAAGCTTAAAAGATTAATGTCTATTCATTCAGTTAGAATATCCCAAGAAATGGATATATTAGAAATTGGGGCAGCTAATGGACTAGCAACTTTTCAAATTGCTTCTAAGCAACCTCAATCAGTATTAGGATCTGATATTGTCCAGTATCAAATTAATCAAAGTGTAATTAGAAAAGAAAATCAGCAAACTAAGGAGCTAGAGAGCAATTATAGAAATAAAGCTAGGAAAAAAGTAGGCGAACTTTTTGATAAAAAAACCAAAGGTATTGTTTCTTTTATTGAGGATGATATATGTAATTCAAGAATTGAATCTAGTTCCAAAGATTTGATCGTAAGCTGGGACACATTAGAACACTTAAACAATCCTCAAAAAGCTTTTGAAGAAATGTTTAGAATCTTAAAACCAGGTGGGTACACATTTCATGAGTATAATCCCTTTTTTAGTTTTAATGGAGGCCATAGTCTTTGCACTCTTGATTTCATGTGGGGACATGTTAGATTATCATCCACAGATTTTCAGAAATATTTAAAGCAATTTCGTCCATTTGAATACGATATTGCAATGAGGTTTTACAGTGAAAATTTAAATAGGATGACAGTAAATCAATTAAAGCAATATATAGAGATAGCTGGATTTGAACAGATTATGTTTTTCCCTAATATTTACATCGAAAATTACTTTGAATTAAACGAAAAAATTTTTGTAGAATGTAAAAATAATTACCCTTCTTTAGAGCTTATAGATCTAGTAAGTCCGGCACTATATATCGGGCTTAAAAAACCTGTTTCTTAAGGACCTTTTATCTAATTGCTAATTTTGGAGATAAGAGGATTTTGTTCCATGGTTTATCTTTTTTACAATTAATTTTCACACCTTAACAAATTGATAGTTAAACATCAATTAAGAAAGAAATCCAAATTGTTTTATCTCAGAATAAACCCATTTTTCAAAGGGTCGTTAGGATTAATCCAAAGAGAATTTTTTCCAGTGAGGAATGCTGTTCCTTTTACTTCAGGTATTACTGCTTTGTATTTTCCACAAGTTGTGATCTCATTAATCTTAACTGAAAAAGTAGAACCAATGATACTTTCAATGGTAATGGATTCACCAATACTAATATCACCACGTGCATAGTGTATTGCAGCACGTGCACTGACACCAGTTCCTGTTGGGCTCCTGTCTACTTCACCTTCTGCAAAAATGCAAACATTACGACTATGGTTGCTTGATTCCTTTGGTGATCCAATAAAAATTATGCCATACAAAAAATTCATTTCTGGATTTGTAGGGTGATCCATTATTACAGATTTTAACATTGTTTTTTTGATTAGCATTCCCTTTTCAATGAGTTCACTATGATATTCCTGTGTACAATCAAAGTTAAATTGATCTACATCAACAAACGCATAAAATGCGCCGCCAAATGCTAAATCATATCGAACATTTCCTAATCCAGGTACATTTATAGTTGCATCTATTTTCTGTACATAACAAGGAACATTGACAAATCCTATGCTTGTGATTTCTCCATTTTTTATTTCTGCAAAGGAGCGAATGAAACCTGAAGGGACATCCATACTAAGTTTTGTAATAGGTTCAGTTTTTTTGATCAATCCAGTTTCTATAAATGCTTTTGTTAATGCGATTACTGCATGTCCGCAGCCTGTAGAATATCCCTCATTATGAATGAAAATAACCCCGAAATCTGCATAAGGTGTATCAGGCGGAACTATGATTGCTCCATACATATCTGCATGTCCTCGAGGTTCCAACATGATAGCTTTCCTAAGTTGGTCAAAATTATTTTTAGCATGGGCACGTTTTTCTAAAAGTGTTTTACCTTTTAACTGTGGGAATCCTGAAATAATAATTCGAAGTGGCTCTCCACAAGTATGAACATCGATGGTTTGGATTTCAATCCAATCTTTTGGAGCTTTCCAATCTTTCAGTTTTTGTATTTCAATCATGGTTTAATTTTTCCATTATTAAATTTACCATGGTAAGATCCTGAATGGCATTCCCAACTGATTTAAATAGGGTAACCTCATTTTCTGATTCTCTAGAAGGAATTGTACCATTCACAACCATTCCCAATTCGCCATGTACATTTTCAAAGGACCATATACCTTCTTTCATTGGGATTATAAGGTCTCCAGCCTCTTTTTTACATGCTTCAATTTGGTCAACAATAATTTTAGATTGAATAATTATATCTGAAGACACCTCTCTAATCATCGGCTGATGTGAACCAATGACATTTAAATGGCAACCCGGTCTAATGTCTTCAAATTTAATCAATGGAATTTTGGAAGACGTTGTGGTACAAATGATATCTGATTTTTTTAAGGTTTTTTTTGATCCGATTTCACATTTGATATTTTTTTTATGCAAATCACAAAATTTTGCAGCAGTATCTTCATTACGACTAAATATAATAAATTTTTCAATATTACGAATTTCCATGATTGCTTTCATATGAAATGCAGCTTGAACACCTGTTCCAAAAATAGTGCAAATAGAAGCATCTTTTTTTGCCATTAAATTTGTGGCTAATCCAGATGCTGCTGCTGTACGAATTGCTGTAATTGATTCTCCATCGAATGAAGCAATTTGGTTACCTTGGAAGGCGTTAAAGACTTGAATGACACTATGAATTAGAGGTAGACCTTTTTTTGGATTGGAATAATTTATGGAAACAATTTTTACACAATAATATGGGTTTCCAATGGCATAAGCTGGCATGACCAGAGAGGTGGCGTTTTTATCAGGAAAATCAAAGTTCAGGCGAGGGGGTATATGAGCTATACCATTACTTAAATGAATAAAAGCAGACTTCATAGCATGGATGGCTTCCTTTATAGATACCATTTCTAAAATTTGTTTTTTATTTAGGGAAACCATTAGTTAATGCTTATTTTATTTTTTAATAGTAATTATAATATTTCTTTTATGTTCTTCTAATTATATGGCAAGTCTGCAGATAAAAAAAAGATTAATTTGAATAGATGCTAGAGGTTTTTTCTTTTTATAAAAGGTTTAAATTGAGTGTTGTATAAAATTAATAAATTTACGATGTTGGCATGTGGAATATTGATTATTGCAAATGTTTTAGTTGGATTGGTATTTGATTTTAAATGGTCAGAAATGATAAATAGTATTTTAGGTTTAATACTTGTGTTATTCGGAATCAATTACTCTTCAAAAAAGAGTGAAAAGTAAAATTTATAAGGTAATAGTATGAATTTGTATTACCTAAAAAAAATTATACCATTTATTTTTATCAACTTTATTGTATGTCAAAATATTACGATTGCAGTTTTTGATTTTGAAAACAATGGTTTAGAGAATAATGAGGTAAGACAATTACTTACAAGGCTGGAAAGTGAATTAGTAAAATTGGGAGATTTTAAAGTAGTAGAGAGAAATGAAATTGAGAACGTTCTTGAAGAACAAAAGTTGCAAATAAGCGGTATTACCGAACAAACTATTATTGATGTAGGTAATATACTTAGTGCGAATCAAATTATTCTTGGTAGTGTGGGCAGAATTGGTGGCTTATATACTCTTTCTGCAAAATTAGTAGATGTAAAAAGTGGAGAATTACTAATAACTTCAGATTTTGATGCTGAAAATGGTCTTCGTGAGTTGCTTCAAATAGGGTTGGAAGAGGTCGCTTATGAATTAGCTGGAGTTTCAATAGAAAATGCTAACTATAAAAAATATGAAGAAATTATTCTAAATGCTGAACTTGAAGCAGAAAAACAACACGATCATCAATTATTTAAATACATAGGTGCAGGCTCATGCATAACTGCACCCATTGGCATCCCCTTATCTTTTTTAATATTGAATAGCAAGCCACCACTCTATTCTAATTTTGACCAATCTAATCCTAAATATCAGCAATTAAAAAATAAAGAAGAAAAAAAAACCTATAAAGAAGCCTATTATGATAAAGAAAATAGAATAAGAAGAAAATCTGTTCATAAAATACAAGGCATTTGTTTTGGACTTTATATTCTTTTAGCGGCTATTCTAGGCGAGGTGTCCTAGAGTAAATAAGAGATTCTGCTACGTTACTTTTATTAAGAAATGAAAAATTAGGAGACTAAAAATGATAGATGCTTTTTTAAATGGAGGACCTTTTATGATGTTATTGCTCATCCTATTAGGCATTATTATTTTTATTTCAGTAAAAAATATTAATAAACCCTATAATACAAATAGTATTGTTTTATTGGGAATTTTTAGTGCTTTGGTTGGTATTTCCGCAACTTATATTGGAATAGATTCCGCTTTTAGTTCAGTTTCTGATATCAGTAAAATTTCGCCACAGATTTTAATAAATGGTTTAAAGACATCATTAATTACATCAATAACCGGTGGAATTATTATGCTTGTTTCAACAGGATTATGGTACTTCTTTATTAGGAGATATAATTTGCTTGCCGTATAACTTGATATCTGTTTTGGGAATTATGTGTTGGGATTCACTGGTTTCATTATATAAATAGTAGATACGTTTTTATAATTTTTATAAACCTAGATTTTAATTGTGATATAAAAGTAGTCGGTTTGCAGCTAGCGTAATTGGTAAAATAGAAATTGTAGATTATTTAGATAAGGAATCTTATTAATCTAAGGTATACTCCCGAGTCCATTTCTTATACATTTTAACCTAAACCCTACATATGAGCAATACAAAAACAAAAAATAAAAATTCTTTTCTTCAATTTTCTTTAAAGAGCGAAATTATTAAAGCTGTAAAAGAGATGGGGTTTAATCATCCAACTCCTATACAAGAAAAAGTTATTCCGCATTTAATTTCTTCAGATCAAGATTTGATAGCTTCTGCTCAAACGGGAACAGGGAAGACAGCGGCATTTGGCTTACCTGTATTAAGTACAATTAAAATTAATGATTCTAGTGTTCAGACACTTATTTTATGTCCTACGAGAGAGTTATGTATGCAAATTGCTAATGATCTCAAAGGTTATTCCAAATTTCTGGAAGAAATAAAAATCTTAGCTGTTTATGGTGGTACTAAAATTGAGAAACAAATAAAGTCGCTAAAAAAAGGACCTCAAATTGTTATTGGTACTCCAGGACGAACAAAGGATCTAATAAAAAGAAAAAAGTTATTTGTTGGAAAAATTCAACGTTTGATTTTAGATGAAGCAGATGAAATGTTATCAATGGGATTTAAAGATGACCTTGAAATGATCATTCATTCAACTTCCGAAAGCAAGCAGACCCTACTTTTCTCTGCTACAATGACTCCAAAAGTAGTCTCTGTGACAAAAAAATATATGCAGCATTCTTTAGAGATTGCTGTAGCTCGTACCAATTTAGCATCTGAAAACGTACAGCACATATTTTATATGGTCCAAGCAAAAGACAGATATGAGGTAATAAAAAGAATTGCTGATATGAACCCCAA
>NZHK01000068.1 GCA_002691285.1 Fidelibacterota bacterium
CGAAAAAGGCCGACTGAAGATTATGATCTATTTATAAGACTTGCAAAGGCAGGGATGAGGGCTGGACGTCTGGATCAAAAATTAATAAAACAAAGGAAACATCCAAATAGTATGTGCGGTAGTGATTGGGATAATATCAAAAAAGATATTGATGTAATGAGAAATGAGTTTGTTCAAGATTTAGGAATAGAGGCAACAGATTATGAAAAAAAACTCCACATTGCATTTGTTGAACAAAATTTATCAATTTTAAATCAATACCAATTTGGAGAAGTTTTATCTTGGTCTAATAAAATTATCAAGGCTAATTCTATAAATAAAATTTATAGTAGTACTTATTTCAAAGAACAATTGTATTTAAGGTTAATAAGGCTAATTAAAAGGAAGGAAAGCAAGAATTTATTGGATATGATTAAGTTAAGACAATCAGCAGAATTCTATGATAAAAGAATTTCTTTTCGGGATTTGCTATATATATATCGATATAGGTAACAGGGAAAATTTTATAAAGTCGCTATTAAATAAATTATGATATTTACTCTAGAGTATAAATATATTAAGTCTTACAATAACCTTTCTAACTTGACTAAAATATTAATTGATCTCAATTTTCAAATAATTTAGTAATTAAAATGGTTAAGATTTAAAAAATTGAAAAAAAATGTTAAAAATGATTTGATTGTTTTTGGTGCCACAGGTTTTACGGGAAAGCTTGTCGTAGAATATTTGATAAAAAACTATGGGTTGGAGAATCAAAAATTTACTTGGGCAATTGCGGGAAGAGACAAAGAAAAGCTTGAAGAATTAAAACAATCTTTTATTGGAGTTGATCCTCAATCTGTTAAGATAGAAACATATGTTGCAGATAGCTTTAATTCTAAATCATTAGACGCTTTGACTTCATCTTGTCGCATTATTATAAGTACAGTAGGTCCATATTTAAAGTATGGATTGCCTTTAGTTGAATCTTGTGTTAAAAATCATACAAATTATTGTGATTTAACTGGAGAGGTTCCTTTTATCAGGGAATCGATTGATTTATTTCATGAAAAAGCATTAAACAATAAATGTAGAATTATTCATAGTTGTGGGTTTGATTCAATACCTTCTGATTTAGGTGTGCTTTTACTTCAAAAAGATTCTCAAGAAAAATTTAATAAAGTCTGTGATGATGTAAACCTATATGTTAGTTCAATAAAAGGTGGTTTAAGTGGCGGAACAATATCTAGTATGATAAATATTAAAAAATATATTCATTCACATCCAGAAAAAAGAAATGTTCTGAAAAGTCCTTATTCATTAAACCCGATTGACAAAATTAAGAACAATGTAAGGCAGCCAGTACTTAAATCCGTTCGATGGGATAGTACTTTTAATAAATGGACTAGCCCTTTTTTAATGTCAGGAATAAACACTAGAGTTGTTCAACGAACAAATGCCATCGCTGAATTTTCTTATGGAGAAAACTTTAGATATAATGAACTGTCTTCGTTTAAAAAGGGATTGAATGGTTTTTTAAAAGCATGTACTATGTTAATGATTCTTGCTTTCTTACAATTTGCGATAGGATCAAACTTATTATTGTGGATATTAAAAAAAACAATTTTCCCAAAACCAGGAGAAGGTCCATCAAAGGGCAAAATGCAGAGTGGATTCTTTAAATTGAAAATAATTGGGTCCATAAATAAAATGCAAAAAAGTAGAGTAACTGTTCTTGGTGATAGTGATCCTGGATATTCAGCCACTGCAAAAATGTTAACTGAATCGGCAATTAGTACTTTGTTAAATCAAAATAAGATACCGAAAAAATACGGTGTTTTAACCCCTGCTTCTGGTATTGGGTTAACTCTTATTGAACGATTAAAGGGGAAAGGAATAGTATTCAAAATTGATTAAATAATCTTTAGGAAATCCAAGATTATATGCCAAAATAATTTTTTGAAAATTTTATCATCTTATTTATTGATTTTTGATAGATGGTATGTACATTTGAAGCTATCTTAATTGTAATAAAAGGTTATTAAATAAAGATAGAATTAAATTAAAAGTAAAAAAAGAGTTTATTATGAGTAAAACAATGGAAGGAACCGTGAAGTGGTTCAATGATGCTAAAGGTTTTGGATTTTTAACACCAGATGAGGGTGAAAAAGATCTATTCGTTCACATGAGTGAAATCCAGATGGACGGTTTCAAAACATTAAAAGAAGGTCAAAAAGTAGAGTTTGAGCAAGGTGAAACAGATAAAGGTCCTTGCGCAAAGAATGTAGTACCGAAATAGAACCCTAAAAAGGATCTTAGAAAGATGCATTATTTGATATACAGGGAGTGTATAGGATGTATTATGATGACATAAATGTTACTAAAAGAAAAACTATCACGAATGGGGAAAAATATGACTTCTTTGTCTATAATTTATTGCCTTTGGAAAAAGAATTTTCTAAGGGCAAGTTTGGTAAAGGAGAAACAGTAACTAGTTCAAATAAAGAATTCAAATTACTTGATGATGAGACTGGAGAAATGTTAGACGTTAAAATCAGATGTTCAAAAAAAATTGATGATGCAATGGAAGGACCAACTCCAGAAGAAGGTAAAAAAGTGTTTAATAAATGTTTAGAAGAATTAATTAATAGAGGTTTGGAAAGAAAATAACCTTACTTGCAGAGTATTTTTCCTTACTCTATATATAGATCAGTTTCCTTTATTTATATGTAAAAATAAGTTTTTAATATATTTTTTATAGATAATAACTTTCATTGATAAGAGAAAATTTTTACTCGAACTAAAAAAATTTTACTTTCAAGAATCAGCCTTTTTCGTTGATTTATTGATCAAAAATATAAATATTTTTAGTTATCAAATATTCTTTAATATAGTATTTGTGAAATAACCCCATGAATTAATTGATGGCCAATCAAGATAATTTTAAAATGGTTATAAATAACCTCCAAAATATAAGAGATCTTTATAATAAAATGTTTCCAAGTGCAAAGGATTATATAAAATTTCTTAGAGAGAGAATCAATACATTAGACAATGAAGAACACAATATGAGTTCTTATGAAAATCTTAACGAAATAAAAAGATATATCCCCCCAAAACTATTTTATTATGAAGAAAGACTTGAAAAAAGTCATGATAACATTTTTGAAAAAGATTACTGGAAAGATTTAAGTCAAAGAGATATTTTATTATATAAAGATTTAACAGAACAATGGCTTAAAACAAAAACAAGAAGACAGAGAAGAATTTGGAATTACTTTGTGTTAGGAGTACCAAAAAATAGTATTGCACCTAGATTAAAAGAAAATACAATTTTTGTAACAAGAACTATTCAAACTCTTGAGAAAGAATTTTTGGACTTAATTTTTAAAAATTAAACCTTTGATTCTTATTCATTCAATTGCGTAGTTATTTCTTAGCTCTTTTCTCTTTAGTTTAGAATTTGGGCAGATTTTTTCAAGCTCTTCCCAAAATATTCTACTATGATTTTTAATTTTTGTATGTGTCAGCTCATGAAGCATTATATATTCTTTCAAGTGCTCGGGTAAATAATATATTATATTATTTATGCAAATTGTATTATTCTGTGAACAGCTGCCCCATCTTGTTTTTAATGTTTTAAAGGTCAATTTATAAAAATCTAATTGATGTATGTTTGCTAGTTGAACCATCTTTTGCTTGGTATTATCCCAAAACTTTTCTAATTCAACATTGGATAATNTCATTNTAAGTTTCTTTTTTTNAATTATCCTAATTTTATTTTTTTGGATCCAATTTTTTTTTGAGTGNACAAATTCAATTGCATCTCTAATATTATAGTGACTAGGTATAACAACAGATACTTGTGAGTCATGATTAATTACNATGNGAATATATTTTGCTTTTTTACTGTGCTTATATTTTACTTGTCCGATATCTTCCCAAAGGTCATTCTTTTTCAAAATTGTATGCATACTATATTTCTATAAGCTAGTTTTTCCAGTAACCTGAAGAATTTCCTTGGTGTATTTATTTTGAACAAATGCAATTATTGCAATGTTAGAAATATCATATTCAACTTGCGACCAAGTTGTTTCAAAATTATTCTGCGGCCAATTTNCTGGAAAAGTCCAAGNATATTTTTTTGCGATTTTTTCATTCCCAATCGATAATAATTCTCCATTAAATCCTTCATTAATCCATCCAAGAAATACATCCTGATGAACGGGCTCTCCATTGTAGCCAGTGTATTCTACATTATCCATCGTAGCTGCTATAAACAAATGCAAGGAGTCGCTNGTAGCCATATNCCTTGAACTGTTAATCGAAATTTGAACTTCTACTTTCGTTTCATCAAAGGTTGTCCCATCCAAACTTATCTGTAAAGGTGTTGTATCGGACATTAGAGACNATGCCATTTCAGAATAAATTGTGCTTGCTGTTCCGTTTGTAAATGTAGTTGGAACGCCATAAATAGTATACCAACTACCTTCCTCAAAACGTACATAACAAAAATCTTCTTCAGCAGTAGCCCCTCTAAGAAATTCATACATCGGGTCTCCTCTTCCAGGAGAGTAAGTGTGATAATTAATTAAAAACCAATTAGAAGTAATAGAGTTGCCAACATAATTTTCATGCTCAGTGTTAAAAAAACTAAGTAAAAGTGCATCAGCTTCTGGACAATAAGGACAATTAGTAGAGCCGACAAATTCGGTGAGAACATTTTTAGTTGTTGGCATATTTAATCCATCTCCAGTTACTGCCCATTCATCGTATGNAATTTCTAAAGAANGTNTATCATCCTCGCATGAGAAAATAAATAGAGCTAGAATAGCTATGATGTGTGAATTAAAGTGCATGCTTTTCATCAGAATAAGCTCCTTGAATTATTTATCATTTGTAAATTAATGTATATTCAAAATAATACATACGAAAGGCAGGTATGAATAAGTTTTTACCTTTTTTTTTAGTTTCTTTCTTATACACAAATAATAANCAANTATTAGATTCCTCTTTTAGTTTTATTTTCGATTCCGATAGTATTAATGTAGGTCAGGATTNAGTTGGTTTGTTTGAAGGTACACTATATAATNTTTCTAATAATGAAATTAANATTGAGGTAGCTCGCTTAATTGATTTTACCAATCAGGATTGGAGTTCTTCAATTTGTATAGATTCAACTTGCTATAGTCAATCAATAGATAGTGTAANTGTATCGATAGCTGCAGNTGATTCAACTACATGTGNAGTCCTAGCGTGGACAAATGGAGTAGGAAGCGACCATNTACAATTAAAAATAGTAGAANTATTTAATATAAGTAATAATATATCGGTGAATATTAATTTTTTAACGCAATACGATTTAAACATTGATGATGAANATCCAATTGCAAATAACATTGAAATTCTTTCATNTTTTCCAAATCCTTTTAATCCGTCTATTTTATTGGAATATAAAATTGGGAAACGTAATCATGTTCGACTTGATGTCTATAATATCCTTGGNAAAAAAGTGAAATCTTTAGTTGAGGAAGTTCAAGAAGCTGGGAATTATTATACGAAATGGGATGGGAANAATAGATTTAATCAACCGTTACCAAGTGGTGCNTATTTTTTAAAGATCCAATCAGGTGAGGATCATATGATAAAAAAAATCACATTGATTAAATGATTTTNATTTTATTTTTCAGATTTTATTTGTTGATGCAACCAAGATTTTGGATAAGCTGATGGAATATTTCTTANTGGGTGTTTTATCACCAATTTTACTTAATCTTTTACACCTTACCATTGGCATTTATATTGTTGTAAAGCGAGGGAATATCTATTCGCTAGGTTTTTCAGCGATTAGTTTTATNACCAAAACAATCGGACTCTTATTTTTNACNTGGATCGGTGTTGGATTNTTAGGCCTTAATTTTAAAATATACATACCTATGCTCACTTTTTTTTGGTTTGTTACTCATATTGTAGAAGCATTTGTTATTCAAGGATATTTAAAAAAATAGTATTTTTTTAAGTTATCAATTCTATAATATGATAAATCAAATTATTTCATACTGGAGAAAAGATTTACAACGAGTATTATTTTTTTACGAAAGTAAAAGGTCTCATGGAGATTCTTTTTTTTTGTATTTGTTTATTTTTTTTGTTTTTTTAAATATCGCATGCTACTGGTTTGCAATGGTAACTGCATTTCCTTCTTTAGTTTTTGGAAAAACATTTGGTTATTATTTTAAAGTACAATTTCCAGTTGGAATTCTTGGTGCATTATTTGANAGNTTATCTTTTTTTGTGACTATTTTTATAGTTCGAANNGCTTTATTGACAGTGAGTACTAAAATTTATATTGCTCATTTATCTATTGATTTAGTAATTGCAGTATTAGCAACCTTTTGGGTTATACTAGTTTTTATTATTTCAGGTTGGACTGTCAGTTTTATTGATACTTTAGGTCAATCAGAAGAATTAATTAAAACGTATGATCATGAGACAAACATTAACAAAAGAACAAATAAATATGTTACTACGGTAAACGATGCTATCAAGAATCCAGCTAAAAATATTCAAAATATTTATTTTGGTTTAATTATGGGTATTTCTGCAATGCTTCCAACCATGATCCATTTTATGATGTTTTTAAAATCTTCTTTTTATAGTATAATAGATAATCAGAAAGGATCAAAAGGTCNATAATTAGNTAATATATTGCTTTATGCTTACTTTCTGTAAAGTTGTGAACTTTTTGGAGCTTTTCATGAAAATTAAATATGTACTATTTCTATTGTTTTGTGGTTTATTACTNNTGGGNAACCAAAGGTCATTTAAGATAAAATCTAAGTTTAGNCATNTAAAATTANTAGATGANTGGNTTTTTTTATCTATGGAAACNATTACTTATAATGAAGAAGAAGAAAGGGAAGTNGTAANNCNNNNTGANAAAAATGTTGAGACACTTTCTTTTCATAGGTCGGGATCCATGTCATTTGTTTCCGTAAATAATGGGAAAGAAAAAAAAGGACGTGGTCTTTGGCTAGTAAAAGATGAAAACATTCGAATTATAGCTCTAAAAGATACAATAGATGCTATCTATAATATTGATAATGGAATTTTAACCCTTACAACTTCTGAAAAAGAGACCGATGAGTTTTACGGATTTACTTGTATTGTAAAGTATAAAAATAACTAATAGATGAAAAAAATCTACGAACTAAGATATTTTGGAACAAAAAAATGAAATATATTTACATAATTTTTTTTCAAATTTCCCTTTTCATTCTTCCTCTTAAGGCTAATTATACAGTAGTCCTGACAGTTATTGATGAAGGAAATGGATTTAATGATATTAGATTTAAAGGTGCATTCTCAAATTGGGACGTAGTGCAAGGATACGATGATGGTTTAAATGGGGATACGATTGCAGGAGATGGTATTTGGACAGTTTTACTTGAAGACTTGTCGGGACCAGCTTCTTATGAGTGGGGTGCAATTGACACAGATAATGGAGATGGTACTTCCTGCGATGCATGCAATGGTAGCGATGGTTGGGGTACTTGGTTATTGGATATTGTAGGAGACCCTAATCAAGAATTTTTTATTGATGTCAATGGAAACATTACTGGATCTACCTCTATTCTCATACCCTATCAAGGGGGTGAAATAACAAAAACCGTATTGTTTTCTGTTGATATGACTGAATGGTTAGATGAGGAAGGTTCTACAGGATTGAATGTTTTCAGTGTGTCTCGCGGAGATCAAATGCAGGTAAGAGGAGGATTTAACGCTTGGAGTTGTGAGGATCCTTCCAATTGTATTATGACACGTACCCCAGGAACAAATATCTTTACATTAGCAACGAATATAACAGGATTTCCTTTAACGGAAATGGAATATAAGTATTATTTAGACCTCGCCCCTTCATCCGTGGAATACCTTGAAGACATTTATGGTGAATTATATGATGGGATTGGCTGGGAAGACTCTCCTCGTTTTGGTGGTGCAAATAGGACTTTCACACTTGGCCTAGAGGATGGAACAAATCTTGTAGAATTAGGTCTTGAAGGATATTATGATTTACCTGATGGGGGAGTTATACCAAAAGATCAAGAAATTGCCATTACTTTTTCTGTAGATATGTTAGATGCTATTGCTCAAGGATTTAATCCTGAAGAAGATACTGTTTATATATCGATTCAAGACCGATGGCTGACCTATCTTGAGGGTTTAGAAGATGGCTACAAAACAAATGCTTTGAATAATGGAGATGGTACTTTTTCAGTGAATCAATCATTTACAGGTCCATTCCCATGGCATATGTTATATACATGGGGATTTTACGATGTCTCCTTGGCGGCTTATGTCCAAGAGGGAGGGGGCTTTGGTTTTGGTCGATCTAGAGCGAGATATCAACATGCGGATATTGATAATGATTGTCAGTGGAATGATTATATCTTCCCAATAGATACTTGGCAATTTGAACCACCTTTGATTGTGGAAGAATTTGATCCTGAAATGATATGCACAACGTTGGAAACAGATAAAAGTTTAGCTTTAGAAAAATTTATTTTAAAAAATAATTTTCCAAATCCATTTAATCCTATTACCACCATTGAATTTGAACTACCTTATGACACATATATGGAGTTGACTATTTATGATGTTCAAGGTAGGGTCATAAATAACTTGATAAATAAAAAAAGATTTTCAGGAAAAAGTTTTATTCAATGGAATGCAAACGACAACAATGGTCAAGCAGTACCTACGGGAATTTATTTTTTTGCTATGAAGACTAGAGATTTTCAAAAGACAAAAAAAATGATGCTTATTAAATAATTAGAAATCAGAACTATTTAGCTCATACATTTGAAACAAACAATCTTAAAACTTATATTTTTAAGTTTAACACTATATGAAGTCAAATAAATAGTAAGGATATCATCAATATAGTATATTCATCATCATTTTTACTATATTTACATTCAAAAATTAAATTATATCTTGGAATACATATGAAAAAGAATTGGATAATATTACTCGTTATAACTTTATTGGTGAGTTGTGCAAAGAATAAAAAAGATACCGATCTTAAAAGTGGAGAGGATGGTAGAATTGAGAAATTAGCAGAAGAGAAAGCGTCTAAAGCCAAGAAATTAGCAGAAGAGAAAGCATCTAAAGCCAAGAAGTTAGCAGAAGAGAAAGCGTCTAAAGCCAAGAAATTAGCAGAAGAGAAAGCATCTAAAGCCAAGAAATTAGCGGAAGAGAAAGCTTCTAAAGCCAAGAAGTTAGCAAAAGAGAAAGCGGCTAAAGCTAAGAAGTTAGCAGAAGAGAAATCGGCTAAAGCCAAGAAGTTAGCAAAAGAGAAAGCCGCAGAGGCAGAAAGAATCGCAAATCAGGATAAATCAAAAGAAGAAGGTGAGTTTAAAGATGGAGAAAAAGATGGCTTATGGACCTTTTACAACAAAAAAGGTCTAAAGGAAAAGGAAATAACTTATGATTTAGGAATAGAAATAAAACAAGTTATTTATAACGAAGAAGGTATGAAAGAAAAAGAAATAAACTTTAAAGAGGGTCAAGATGAAATTCACACAATTTTCAATAAAAATGGTACAAAAGCAAAAGAAGGAAAAATAGTAGCTGGAAAAGAAGAAGGTGTTTGGACTACTTTTGATGAACAAGGACAAAAAACGGAAGAAACTACTTTTAAGGAAGGGAAGGAGGATGGCCTTTATTCTCTTTGGTACGAAAATGGATTAAAAAAAGCTGAAGGTCCAAATAAAGGGAAATGTAGAATTGGTCTTTGGACTTGGTATTATGAAAGCGGAGAAAAATGGAAAGAGGGCAATTATTCTGATACGGGTTGTAGCACTAGAGATGGTTCTTGGGTTGTTTGGAAGAAAAATGGTAAAAAATCAGAAGAAACGGTTTATATAGAAGGGAGTTTTGAGAGCAGAAAAAAATATTAGGTATAAATTTTTTTATTGCTCCCTCTATTAAGGAATTTATTCTTCTAATTATTTTAGTATTGATTTAAAAAAATTAATTATGAAGAAATTCTTTATATTATCAATCTTATACAGTTTTATATACTCGCAAACGGAAGATGATGGTATTCAAATTCAAGAAAACAGTGTATTTTGGAAAAAAGGTGTTGATAAGTTGGTTCTCAAAGATGGAGATTTGTTTTATGGTGATTATTTGGAAATGAAAGAGAAAAAGGTCTTTTTTAAAATTGAGTTTCAAGATCATCCAAGTACTTTTGAGATATCCAACATAAAGCATTTAGTTTTGGCAAATGGTAGAATAGTTATAAGAAATAATAAGGATATTAGCTTACCATGCTTCTCAATTGCTCTATTTTCAATTTTTTATTTTTCAAAATTTCATAACTTAATTAGATGAAGAATAAATTAATAATCTTTGATTTAGATGGTACACTTATCGATACCTTAAGTGATATTGAACATATTTTTAATTATGTTTTAATTAAAAATGGATTGGAAAAAAAGTCTAATAATTTTTACAAAAAGAATATAGGAAACGGTTTAGAAAATCTTTTAAGAAAATGCCTTCCAGATTCTTTTGTTGGAGATTTTGATTTATTATCAAATTCAGTGAGAGATCGTTATAAAGATAAATTAAATACAAAAACGAAAATTTATAATGATATAATTCCTGTTCTCGAATATCTAAAAATGAATAAAGTAAATATGGCTGTCATCTCAAATAAGTTGCATTTACTTGCTGTAAGATCGGTAGAAACATACTTTAATTCCTATGCAATGAAAGTAATTGGGGCAGAGGGAGGTTTCCCTAGGAAACCAAGTCCAGACTCGACCTTTCATATGCTGCAACATTTTAACTGCTCTGCATCGGATGCTTTATTTGTCGGTGATTCAATTGTAGATATCAAAACAGCTCAAAGTGCTAATATAAGTTCTGTTGGAGTATTATGGGGAAATGGAACTGAAGAAGATTTTAAAAAACAAAAATCCGATTTTATTTTAGAAAGTCCGCTAGAAATGTTAGATATACTTTAGTAAAAAAAGCATTTATAAATCTTTATTAAGATTGACCTAGAAATAGTAATTATAAATGAATGCTGTAATTTTTTTTAAAATATAGTTATTATTATATTCAGTATATGGAAACGCTAAAAAAACTTATTGAAAATAATCCTGGATTATTTAGAATACTTGGACCTGTATTAGGTTTATTTCTTGGCTATCTTTTCTATATTTTTGTTCTAGCTTAAGGCATAGATTTTTTGGTTATGATTATTAGCATATAATCAATTTCTTTTGATTTCTTATTTTTTTAAATATATAGGTAATAAAAAGAAAAGGTTTTTTATACTTTTTATTCTTTTGATAAGTTTTTGCTANGGTAGCCAGGATAGTTTATCTACAAATAAAAAAAATAATACCCANGTGGATGANTGGATTGCTATCGATAAAGTGCAGCATTTCATGTATAGTGCATTTGTATCTTTAGGTACTCAGTATGTGCTAGTCAANAAAATNCAAATGGATGAAAAGGATGCCTTACCTCTATCCTCCTTATTAAGTTTTTCGGCGGGACTACTAAAAGAGGTNCATGATAATAGCTTTAAAAATAGTTTTTTTAGTAGAAAAGATATGGTTGCAAATAGTTTCGGGATATTATTCGCTGGAATGATGATTTCTTTATGAATTTTGTGTCTTTAGATTTCCCAAAAATTGTTGANGAAGCCGCGNAAAGGATAGGGCCATTTATNAGAAAAACCTATTTTACATATTCTCCTGTATTTTCAAATCTTACAAGNGCAGATGTAAGATTTAAGATGGAGAATCTTCAAGTTACAGGTTCTTTCAAAGCAAGAGGAGCTTTAAATAAATTATTATCNTTAACTAAAAATGAGAGACAAAAAGGTGTTGTCTCAGCATCTACTGGGAATCATGGTGCNGCNNTTGCGTATGCTGCTCAAAAANTAAATGTTAAATGTTCAATTTTTGTTCCGAATNATGCATCTGAAGCAAAATTACAGAATATCAAAAATTATGATGCAACAATTGAAATATATGGTAAGGATTGTGTGGATTCTGAAATGAAAGCTAGAGAAGTTGCTCACCAAAATGAGCAGGTGTATGTTTCTCCCTATAATGATCCAGNTGTTGTTGCGGGGCAGGGAACTATAGGNTATGAAATAAATAATCAATGCGATGGATTAGATGTAATAATAGTTTCAGTAGGTGGAGGTGGACTTATTGGCGGGACAGCCTCTTATCTGAAATCAGTTAGGCCTAGCTTACATGTGATAGGTTGTTCGCCAGAAAACTCTGCTGTAATGATTCATTCCATGAAAAAAGGAGAAATTTTAGATCTTGAATCTCTTCCTACTTTATCTGATGGTACTGCNGGAGGANTAGAAAAACATTCTATTACATTCTCAATNTGTAAGGATANTATTGANCANACTTTTCTGTTAAGTGAANNAGAAATTCAAAATGGAATGTTAAAATTTATAGAAAATGAGCGTATGCTTTTGGAAGGTGCAGCTGGNACCGCTGTAGCAACTTTAATTAAAATGAAGGATGAATTAAAAGGTAAAAAAGTAGGTGTTGTAATATGTGGTGGGAATATAAGTTTGGATGTTTTAAATAAAATACTGAAATAACATCTTTTAATGATGGCTTTAGTTAGATCGATTATTTTATTTTTTTTTATAAGTATGCTCTTATCAGAAGAAAGAAAAGATCTTCAGTCTCCTTATCGTGATTCTTTTCAATATAATCAGGCTGGGAAAATAGGCGATAATCCGTTTCCAACCAATCCAATGAGCGANAGAGCAATTGGATATTTACTTCAAGGAAAAGCCCAAGCAGCAATTTCAAATTATGGTAACATAATTAATTGGGATGAGCACCCAATGGGAATTTGGAATGGATATTCTTATTTNCCTTCTGTCGCNTTTCTTGCAGGAGTNCCGGGNCATAAATATTCTTCAGATTTTTCTTGGGAAAATATAGAGTTCATCATTGATAATGCAGGGGGAACTTTATATGGTATTTGGGAGTCTGGNGAAGCATATGATCGATGGTTTTTGAATGGAGATACTTCTTTTGTAGGAATNTTNTTTGATGCAAATGAAGATTTTGGNATNTGGCANCCNGACAGCATNGCAAAAAAAAGTTCTCCTGATTNATTTGATAGGCANTANCANTGGTCCATTANCCATGANANCAAAAAANTATATTTAACATCAATCGGNGAATNAGACCCNAATAAANCTTCTNCNAGGATAGGTTTNATATATCCTTGGGCANTACGNCCCAAANTAATTAGTAGAGAGGANCAGTTTGANTTTTATAATTATGGNGATGATCAGGAGGAATGGACNGAAGATGANGAATATATGTATTATGGTTTTAATGTTGCAGAGTCATGGTTGTCTCGTATAGAGAGTTCACCAAATGGAGANTGGCATGCATCNACAATGGCNAGGGTNAAATCACATAATACTGAANTAAAAAATGGTGAAATATTTGGAGATACTTANGTCACAGATCCNGGNGATACATATCCTTTATTAGCACACAGTGTNTTTAATGNTACTTGGCCNGAAAGATATAATNANTCTACAGGTTTAACTGAATCTTTTTGGCCTGGATGGTGGGCNCANGANTATAATATAAATCTNCCNGGNTGNTCTCAATCAAGNAANGACCCTGATTGCTGGGAAGANGTCGAAGGTNGNTTTATTTCTGATATGGANGTNTATATGGAATTTGANGATAGGTGGGCACATAGNGGCAATATGGTAAACACAAANAATGAATATGANCANACNGGATATCCNATGGGTCTTCGTGTAATGGCNGAAGCTCATTCCTATGGTGTNTCNTATGCAGAAGATATTCTNTTTGTTACTGTNAAAGTAAGAAATGAAAGTGGNGATTGGTGCGCAGANGATGAAAANGGAGAACCAATNTATGATNANTTTGGTAATCAAAAATGTGGTGAAGGNATGATAATGCCAGATGGAACAAAATTAAATCAAGGAAAAGGNTTTAANTATGAAGGNACAAANTTAGGNTTNTATTTTGATGCTGATGTTNTTGTTGGGGATGAANATGGATANAATGCTGGCTTNCATACNAACGATGATGANTTTATGAAATANTATTGGGAGATATTTGAANTAAACAATGAGCGNATGNTNATNTCNATGGCAATGGTNGGTGACTATGATGGTTTTAGTGGAGTNGCTGGNAATGCNATGGANGGNAATTCATCACCAGGNAATGATTTTGGTATTGTTGCNACTCAATTATTGGACTCNCCGCGTGCAACGGATCCTGTAGACTTAGATCAGGATGGTACTATTGATATTTTTCCAGGAGAACCTTTAAAAATGACAGATTGGCATTGGTTTGATTGGTATAGCAGGCCAGGTGTCCCACAAATGGAGAGTAACACTAGTAGTTGCTATACAGGTGCAGAAGGATGTCCTCAGGCTAGGAATAAAGAAGAAATAATGTATAAAATTATGGCCGGAGACACAACGAATCTTACCCAAAACGAAAAATCATGGCATTTCCATACTGAAAACCCTGGAACCGATCTTGGCTCAGAGCTAAACCCCCATTTTGATTCACTNGAGGGTTTGATGGAAGAGACTGCATTTTTAAGAGATCCTGAAGGTCTAGATTGTTCGATTTTTTTAAGTTGTGGTCCGTTTGATTTACCGGTGGGTAGGGAAGTACCGTTTTCATTTTGCATTATTTTTGGTCAAAATGAAGAAGATTTAATAAATAATGCAAGATTTGCTCAGGTAATGTACAACTCAAAATATCAAGGGTTCACTCCTCCTACGAGACCAAGTGCGTATGCCGAAACGGGTGTTGGTTCTGTAAAAATTTATTGGGATGATGCTGCAGAAAATAGTTCGGATGTGCTTACAGGATATTATGATTTTGAAGGGTATAAGATTTACAAGAGTTTAGATGGTGGTTCCACTTGGGGATCTGCTTCGGATAGAATTTATGATGCAGATGGTTTATTTGTTGGTTGGCGCCCATATAAGCAGTTTGATTTATCTGCGGAGGAAGATTCATTGTATTGTGTGTATTCAAATGATAATAATTGTGAAAAAAATCAGAGGAGAAATCATAGTATAAGCGGACCGGACCCATACTTTCCTTGGTTTAATTTAGGTTATGATACTGGTCTTGATATTATTCGCTTAGACGAATCTGATTGGAAGGTAGTAGATGGAAAAACATATAAGTATGTTTTTATCGATGAGGATGTGATCGATGGAATTGAATACACCTATTCAGTTGTTTCTTATGATATGGGTGTAGAGCCTACCTATGTCACAACTTACCATCCTATAGGAGATGGTCAATTTGAGACAGTTATTGATACAAATTTTTCAAATCCTAATGAGTGGGCAAATCCTGAGGGATATGCATCGATAGAAAACTCAAAAGGAACAACAGTATTGGATCGAAATTTTTTACAGGTTTACCCCGGAGTCCAACCTCAAGAAAACCTTAATAATGTAAATATTGTTCCTAATCCTTACCGGGCAAGATCACAATTTAAAGAAACAGAGTTTGAGAGAAAGATTCGTTTTACTAATCTGCCACAGAAATGTAAAATTAGTATCTTTAGTTTATCTGGAGAGCTAATTTTTGAAATAAGTCATAATGATCCATTTTCAGGAAATGAATGGTGGGATTTGAGAACGATAAATAATCAAGAAATAGCACCGGGGCTATATTTATATCATATTCAAAATTTTGATATGGACAGCAATAAAAAATTAGATGAAGCAGTAGGTAAATTTGCGGTAATACGTTGATAAATAATTTTAATGGATATTCCTAGATTTCATATTGCTTTCCCTGTAAATAATTTGAAAAGCACAAAAGACTTTTTCACAAAAGTTCTTGGATGTTCTTTAGGCAGAGAGTCAGATAAATGGATTGATTTTAATATGTATGGACATCAAGTTGTTGCTCATTTTTCACCAGAGGATTGTATAAAGTCAAATGTAAATAAAGTTGATGGTGATATGGTTTCTTGTAGGCATTTTGGAGTTATATTGCCTTGGGATAATTGGGAAAAATTGAGGGAAAAGATCAAGAATAAGAAAATTAAATTTATGATTAAACCTAAAATTCGATTCAAAAATTTAAAAGGGGAGCAAGGGACATTTTTTTTAGAGGATCCAAGTGGTAATGTTTTGGAATTCAAATCTTTTAAAAATGACTCTATGGTATTTGAGAAATAGGATAGTTTTATGGCTAAAGTAACTTTTTTACCGGATAATAAAGAATGTAATTCACCAAGTAATGTTACTCTATTAGAAGTAGCAAAAAGGAATAATATTCCTCATGTTGCAGCCTGTGGGGGTGAAGGTAATTGCACTACATGTAGATTGTTAATTTTAGATGGTGTTGAAAATTGCTCTGAAGAAACTGAAAAAGAAAAAGCATTGATTGAGCAAGCCCATACAACAGAGGGATTTAGATTAGCTTGTCAGACTTCGATAAATGGAGATATAACTGCTAGAAGGTTGGTTCTAGATTCAGATGATATTAAAGATATGTCTTTTGATCGGCAGGGAGAGTCAAAAAATATAGCGATTCTTTTTAGTGATATAAGGGGATTTACCCCATTTTCTGAAAAGTTGACTCCCTATGATGTTGTATTTATTTTAAATAGATATTTTAAACGAATGGTCAAAGTCATAGAAGAAAACCATGGAAGAGTAGATAACTATATTGGCGATGGTATGGTCGCNATTTTTGGAATTAATGATGAAAAAAATTCTGCGGAACATGCTGTTAAAGCTGCTATAGATATGCGCGATGAGATGGACGATATGAAACCGTATNTAAAGACGATGTATGGTAAAGATTTTGATATTGGNATTGGTGTGCATTGGGGTAGTGCTGTTGTTGGTGATATAGGAGCAGGAGAATCAAAAAGATTTACNGCAATCGGTGACTCTATGAATTTCGCNAGNAGAGTAGAATCAGCAAATAAACAATTNAAATCTCGGGTATTAATATCTGATGAAGTGTACCANGAAGTTAAAAANAATGTTATTATAAAAGATTATATGCGGACNATGGTAAAGGGTATTGAGGGTCGAGTTACATTNCACGAGGTAGAACAAATNCATTTAACTAANGAAATTGAAAAATTAGANAATGTTANNAAGACNGAAGANGGANTAAATTGGAGAAAATGTGAGAANNTAGAATCTTTTGATTNNGATCCACAGCAAGTTTTTANGATAAATNGNGAAACTATTTTAATAGTGAANGTAGATAATNGTTTTNATGCNATTAATGAAAAATGTCCACATATGAANCTTACNATGAANGGTGGTAAANTTGATCAAAAAACNGGAACAATTCTATGTGCNTGGCANAATACAACATTTTGTTATAAAACAGGAGAAGTTAGAGACTGGATCAAAGTAAGTAAACCAGCTAAGTTTTTAATGAAAACCTTAATGAAGTCAAACAAACAAGCTGATGGGTCATTAGATATGGATCCGGTTGATATTGAAACATATCCCACTCAAATTATTGACGGTTATGTTTGGGTTGGGCTGCATTAAAATTCATAAATAAATAATTTTTTGAAAAATAAAATAATACTTTATTTTGTATTCTTTTTGTCCTTTTCTTGGTGCCAAAATTCATGGTTTAAAGGAAACTTAAAAGGCATAGATGACTTATCCTTTGAATTGAATATTAAAGGTGTAGAAGATGACGTTTGGGAAGAAAAAATCTACACTTACATTAAGTTGAAATTGATGGAACAAGACATACAACTTTTAGAAAATTTGATTCCTAAAATGGTCCTTGATATTAACATTATAGATTCAAGAGTTGAGCAAGTATCGTCTTTTTTAGTTCAGTTATCTATTTATGGATATAGCGTATCTGAAACAGACTACTATAAATCATTTTCAGATTCCAAGATTTCTAAAAGCTTAATGACAAGTAAAATTTTCTCATATGAAATTATAGGACAAACTAATTCAATGAAATTATATAAAGATATTGAGAAAAATATTAATAATACTTTGTCATTGTTTTTAAATCATTGGTATAATGATAATCCAACTAAGCAATTTTAGCTTTCCAAGGTCTTTCTTTGACAATCTATCAGAGTGATGTAACTTTATGGAAAGGTCGTAAACTAAACCTTAAAGAAAATGATGTTAATGATCCGAGGCATAATCATATTACATCTTGTGAGTGTTTGCATTGCCGCAAATACCACAAAGAAAATATCCTTTGAAACAGGTAATAAATTAGCTGTTCTTAGGTTTGAAGGCGATGGTGTATCCGATCCCTTAATTGAGCACTTAACAGAAGAGTTAAGACAATCTATTCGAGATTTAAAAATTTTTAATGTTCAGAATCGAGATATTACGAACGATATTCATATCTTTTATCCAAGAGGTAAAGATTATTGGGCGTGCTGGAATAAAGAGTGCGCTGTTGATATTGGTAGACAACTAAGAGTGAATTATGTAATCGCAGGAAATATTCAAAAGAAAGAAAATAATGAGTTTTTTATTAATGGTCGTTTATTTTCCGTGGATATGGAAATGATGATGAATGAGTTTGCTATGAACAGTAGTGGAATAACAGATAGCTTACTACTTGAGATGAAAAAAATGGCATTTAATGTGAGTGGCCTTCCTATACCAGATACACTTTTGGTTGATTCAGATACTACTGGAACAAATGTTACTGAAAATATCAAAAGAAAAAGTAAGTTTAATCTACCTGATTTCCCTAAGATTCCAACAAAGATAAAGGCACTAATGATGTCTACTGCAATACCAGGTAGCGGACAAATCTGGGTAGAAAAAAAATATCCAGGGTATGGTTTTCTGGGTACAGAAGCAACTTTAGGATTAGCTGCTTTAATTGCATATTATAAATATAATGGTGCATGGTCTGGCTTTGAAAAAAACTATAATGCTTATCAGGATGGAACAGATCCTCACGATTTGTATGAATTAAGATCTAAGATTGTTAAATATGCAGAAGACACTAGAAGATACAATATTTTTATGAAAAATAATCGCGGTGTAGCAGCATCAATATGGATTGTAAATATGGTACATGCATATCTTGTAGCTCCTGCAGATGATTATTTTGATGGTGAATCTTTTTTTGATATTGAGTACAGACCAGACATTAATCAATTTCAATTCAATTATAATTTTTAGTTATACATGAAGCGGTTATTACTATTATGGATCCCCTTATTATTTTTACTATATTGTGAAGATGCTAAGTATTCTTTAGATAATCCATTTGATCCGGAAAATATAGATTTACGTCCTCCAGCACTTTTTTTTCATCCTCCAGAAATACTTACTACGATTGATACATCTATTGCTATAGAGTTGTATGGATTAGAACTTGAGCCCGCTGCAGCAGCTCATTTAGATATTCGATATGATTGGGGTAGTGTAACGGTTGACTCTGTAATTCCTGGACCTTTTTTTTCAGGCCAAAATAATCCGATGGAAATAACAGTGGATGAACAAGGAGTGCTTGATATATACCTGTATTATTTACCAGATATACAAAGTAATCAAAGTGAAGGAGGAACATGGTCTTTGGCTACAGTATATCTTTCCACAATATCTACAGGAGAGTCAGAGCTATTGTATGGGGTAAATACAATTCTTAGAGATGCAAATAATGATTCGGTTCGAATTAAAGATTTTGGTAAAGGTTACATAAGTGTTGAATAGATATTATTGGATGATATCTTTTTTAATTGGATTCGTTTTTGCGCAGGATTCCAGTTTTACTTTTCAACAAAATGATTATGTAAATATTCAGAGTTCAAATACTATTCAGCCAGAAAATGCAATGACAATTGAATGCTGGGTAAATCCGGATCAAGAGAATTATGATAACTTCGATCCGATTATACAATATTTACGAATTACTGGAGCAGGTCAAGAATCTGGTTTCTCCATTATTTATTATGATGGAATGTTCCGGTTTATTGTTGGTGTGGGAAGTGGACAGAATGATATATATGGAGAGGGTTTAGATCTTTGGCCTGGAGTTACAGTAAATAGTGATACATGGACCCATATTGCTGGGACATATGATTCTGGAACAGGCATTGCAAAAATTTTTAAAAATGGATATGAGCAAGGTAGTATTGTAACGGGAGGTGGTACTGTAAATTGGGACTATATTTCAAATATGGATATGAAAATTGGTAGAAGTGTTAATATTGATATTGGCGAACTGGACGGATATTTTAGTGGATCTATTGATGAAGTTCGACTTTGGAATTACGCTCTTGAAGCAAACCAAATACAAAGTACAATGTGTATACCCCCAACTGCAGGAGCCAGCTTTTTGATGGCCTATTGGAGTTTCAACGACGGAAATGATGCAACCATATCAGATTTAACAGGTAATGGAAATAATGGGACTTTGGTTATTGGAGGTGAAGGATATTGGGATGCAGATGTTTACGAGGGTGCTTGTCTTGGATCATGTGTGGATACGGTAATCACTAGCTTTCCATTTTATCATTTATCTACTTTAGAAAATAATATGGGTGATGATTGGTTTTTTAATATTCAACCCGATGGTAATGATTACTCTTACCAAATCAATCTGCCTACACAAAAAAGCCTTTTTATTGATACATGTGATCCATTAACTGATTTTGATACAATGCTTGCTGTTAAGGACACATGCGGGAATCCAGTTTCTATTACAGAGTTTGATGATGGAGACACTCTTTTTTGTCCTATTTCAAGTGTAGAACCTGCCTATTATGCTAGTATCATTGATAGCATAACGCTACAAGCAGGGACTTATTACTTAATTGTAGATGGATGGAACGGAGCTTTAGGAAACTATGCAATTTCTGTGGGAACCCTTCCTGAGATTATTTCTTCAGAGATTGCTGAAGATGATAGTTATTTAGAGATACGCTTTAGTGAAGATATGTATACAAATGCAACTGGAGAAGGAGCAGTAGAGCCGTCTGATTTCGAAATAGTTTTTGATCAAAATACTGGGGGTACTGCAACTGGTNTAAGTTTGAATTATTTAGCAGANAANGATGGGAATCCACTTTNTAGCGGTGAAGATACAATTCGATTTTANATTACAGTTATTGGTGAATCAACAGGACAAGAGTTAATTACGATCAGAACTCAAGACAATGCATCTATATTTAATTCATTTGGAATGGGTATGAAAAGAAGTGCATCGATTACTCAAAGTTTATCGGATAGTTCACCCCCAACGGTAGTAGATACAAACTTTCCAGATGGATCACAAAGCATTGCATTAGACTCAGAAATAGAGATTTCATTATCGGAGCCCTTATACAACGTAGAAACAAATCAACTTCTTAGTATTACAGATCTAGAGGAATTTGTAACTCTAAAATATGGAGATAGTCTTGGGGTTGATATCCCTTTTGAGATTGTATTAGAAGACAATAATACTACAATAAAGATTATTCCAAACGTAGCTCTACTAAGCGATCAAACAGTTTACTNTAATTTTAGTGGCTTGTTTGGAGATGGGAAAGGTAACGATTCGATACTTAACTTAGATNTATATTTTGAAACAGTTGATAACATTCCTCCTATGATCCTTACTTACNAATTAGCAGAGGATAACTCGTATGTTGATTTGGTCTTTAATGACAAAATTTTTGGAGATGAAGAGGCTCTATCACCTTTAGCAATTAGTAATGTAGAGGTTTTCCTTGATGCTGATGGTAGTAATGTTGATTCATGTTTTGTAACAAGCGTATCCAAACCGAATAGTAATTTTTTAATTGGTGGAGAAGACAGTATTCGGATAAACNTAGAGTATAATGGAACACCAGAGGGAGGTGAGAAAATAACTTTAAGTCCTTCCGACAGTCTTTTTCTTTATGACGATGCTGGGATACCTTTTTCAGGTAGTAATTTTACAGGACAATTGGAGTTGAATGATATGCTACCTCCAAGTATTGATNNAATTTCAGTACCTATAGACTCATTCATTGTATTAATGGAAAGTAATCCTATTATTTTTCGATTTAATGAAAAATTAGATTCAGTTGCATTTACAGTCTCTTCGTTTGCAATGGATACAGTTCAGTTTTCTTCAATATTAACAGATGATTATCTTCAAATAACTCTTGAACCTCCTTTTGCGAGTTATGATTCGATTTCGATTGACTTCCCATATCTAGAGGATCAGTCGAGTCTTACAACGGTTGATATTGCATATACTTATCGGACACCTATTTTAGGGGACTATGACCTTGACGGAAAGATATCATATAATGACATGTGGGATTTAGTAGAAAATTGGGAGGNAAAGAATTACAGTTATGAGCTTGGCCCTTTTGAAGGAACAGTCCCCCACCTCATATCATTTCCAGATTCAAAATTCAATATAGAAGACGGAATGGCATTTGTACAAATCTGGTCATGGTTTCAGAGNAACTTTGGAGAAATAGTGGATGATTCTGCTTCTTTTGGAAGCATTGTGAATATTGTTCAGTCAAATAAATTTCTTTCTATTCCAATAAACGACAGTACATTGTGTGGCCAAATTCAATTTGTTTATGATAGCGGAAGAACCCCTCCTACTTTTCAGTTACCTGCAAACAAAACAAATGAGCTATATCTTAACAGCCATTNCTCACAAAAAGGTTATTCTATAATTGAATTTGCACGGTCAGGATTGTTGATGAATGATACAATCAAAATAGACATCGGTTCTATATCGCAAGGGAAGTTATTGTATACATTTAAAAATCAAAATAGCGTACAAAAAGGAGGCTATGCAATAAATCATGCACCTCTACCTAAAAAATTATCTTTGTATCCTGCTTATCCCAANCCATTCAATCCCGTAGCTACGTTCAAATTTGATATTCCTCATTCCTTAGCAGGTTCACAAAAGGTTCTTCTACTAATATATGATGTNANGGGCAGGNTNGTNGATACTCTNTTGAAGCAGGAATTTTTGCCAGGAACATACAAAGTAAAATGGTATGCACAAGACCATGCTTCTGGTGTGTATTTTGCTCAGCTTCGCTATGGTGAAATGATAAAAAATCAAAAGGTTATTTTCCTTAAGTAAGANATTATGCATTCTTGCATTTAATTGTAATCCTCAACTACATTTAGCCCTCTGTGAAAAATTTATTGACTACGAAGCAAATTCGATCAAAGTATGATCCAGATACGGTGTTAAAAGATATTAACCTCACCTATGAAAAAAATATTGAAAAACTCAGGTCCTGTATTTCTCATAAAAATAGTCCTATCCATAATTATAATACTGTCCAGCAGCTATCCTTTTTAGAGGTAGATTCAAATAATCATTATCATAATCATTTAATCAATGATTTAATATCTACATTGAAAGATAGTGCCTATTTTATGGTGCTCTCAAAAAAAGATAGATTAAATACCACACAAAAAATGAGAGCTTTTTATTCTAGGTTGTTAAAAAATTACTTGGACAGGATTAATATAATTATTCAGGATCCTGAATTATTAGTACCAAAACAATTTAATGATCCAATTCCAAAGCATAAGGGCATATCCATTGTGTTTGATATACTTACAATAATAAAAAAAGATTTAGAATCAGAGTATGAGTATAGGAAAAACCTACCAAGAGCAGGACATCTTACTGGACTACAAATTGCTATGGGAAAATTTTTCACAAGTCTTAAAACCATCGGCTTTACCCAGAAAGATCAAATTACTATTGTTCAAAACTTATTCAATACATTTAATGTGGATTGGAAGGAAGGAGACAGAGATAATATTAAAATATCATTGCAAAAGCCTGCTTTAGATTATCACAACAAAACCAAAAAAGATATTCAGGATATATCAAATTATCACTTTCCGAAATCGATAAGCGACAGCCTTATATCAAGTATGCTAGAACAAGCCATAATATTTAAAAAACGAATCAGAAGGTTTTAAGATATCAAATGGTAGTTCCTGAAATAATAAAGGTTTTTTCTAATCTTTGGTGGTTAGGAATTATTATTTCAATCATAATTTCTATTTTAATAGTTCAATTATCAATTAGAATACCTCCAGATCGTAGAAAACTGCTTATGATATTCCTTGGAGCATTTTTGCTTTCTTTAGAATTGGTACGGCATTATCACCTTTATGATTTAGGCCTTTGGTCTGTTTCTGCATCTTTACCTATTCATCTTTGCGGTATTGCTAGAATATTAGCAGGTATTATCCTTATAAAGCCGAATAAAATAGGGTTTCAATTTTTAGCATTAATTGGATCTCCGGGCGCATTACACGCTTTGCTTACACCTCAACTAAATCATGGTAGAACCGATTTTATGATTTTCGAGTATTATGCTAGTCATACAGGTATAATTCTTACACCTATAATTTTTGCTGTTGCATTAGGATATCGGATCCAAGATAAATCTTGGATGGATGCATTTATTTTACTTCAGTTTTTATTAGTATTTGTTGGTTTATCTAATTATGTATTAGATGCTAATTACATGTACTTAGCAGAGAGGCCGTTAGTGAAAAATCCAATGATTGTTGGAGATTGGCCCTGGTATATTCTTGGATTTGAATTCTTAGGTTTCATTCATATTTATATATTTTTCAAATTATACAAATTCTTTAAACCTTTACCATATTAATGTTTCTTATTTTTTAAATATTATTTAACCTATTGCGAGATGAATGAAAATAAAAAACTTTTCTTACTTGAAGAAGATATTACGTATCTAAATCACGGTTCATTTGGTGCTTGCCCAAAAGTTATCTTTGAAGATTATCAAAATTGGCAGATAAGATTAGAAAAACAGCCAGTGCAATTTTTAACGGAAGAATTGTATAGTGCATTAAAAAAATCTAGAGAATCTTTATCTTTATTTTTAGGATGTGATCAGGATGAAGTATTGTTTTTCCAAAATCCCACAACAGCCATATCAAATATTATTTATAATTTAGACTTAAATCCTGGTGATGAAGTCCTCATGACAGATCATGAATATGGAGCTTTAGTGAGAGCTTGGAATGAATGGGGTAAAAAGGTCAAAGTTCATATCAAATATGCGAATGTTACATTACCTTTAAAATCAAAAGATAAGTTCTTTGAGGATATTTCAAGCAAGATTTCATCAAAAACAAAAGTCCTATTTCTTTCTCATATTACGAGTCCAACTGGTTTAGTATTTCCGATAAAAGACATAATTGATTTTGCAAAGGAAAGAAAAATAATTACTATAGTGGATGGTGCTCATGTTCCTGGGCATATTGATTTACATCTCCATAGTTTAGACTGTGATTTTTATACAGGAGCTATTCATAAATGGATGTGTGGTCCAAAAGGAGTTTCCTTTTTATTTGTTAAAAAGGAACACCAAAAATGGATTAAGCCTATTATATATAGCTGGGGTAAAGATGGTGATGATCCAGAACGTTCTGAATTTTTGCAAGACTTTCAATGGCAAGGAACCCGAGATATGTCGGCATTTTTAACGATTCCTGAGGTCATTAATTTTTTTAAAATCAATATAGAAAGTTTTCAAGGACATAGTAAAAAACTAATTCTGAACTCAAGAGAACAGTTCCAGAGAGTATTAGGAACACATCCTATATCTAAAGGAGATGATTTCTTGGGGCAAATGATTTCATTCCCTCTCCCAAAGAGTATTGATGGAAACCTAAAAGATTTACTTTGGGAAAATCATAACATTGAAATTCCTATTTTTGAATGGAACAAAGAAAAATTCATACGTTTATCTATTCATATTTACAATGATCAAAAAGATATAGATTCTTTAATGAATGCATTGCGATCAATTATTTAAATTTGAGTAGATCTTAGATTCTGTTTTGAAAAAATTAGTTATTACATTAATACTCCTTTCTATTGGATATGCTCAGCGTGTTCAACTTTTTACAAAAGCCAACGATGTCTTTACATCATCCAATCAGTTTAAAGTCAAGCCCAAAGAAGTAGTGTTTATGGAAGAGGATGGTGTTGTACTTATGACAGTTCCAATTAAGAATCTGGTTGAGGTACGGTATTCAGAAAAATCATATCGTTATTGCGGCACACCATTTGTATTTCTAGGATCTATTACACTCGCAGCTACAGCAGGACTTGGAGCTGCAGGGCAGTTGAATACAGCTTTTGAAAATTCTCAAGGGATTTTAATTGGTGTCGGGGGTGGTCTTACTCTCTTTTATTTTGGGAAATTATTAAGACTTATAGGATTTAGATTTGGTAGAGATATTATTTATGAAGATTTTGACCGTTTATCAAGGTCTACGAAAAAACTCATATTAGAATCTATAAGCTTAGATGTTCAAAAGAAGAATAAAGAAAGCAAATTTATGCCTGGTCCTGAGGGAAGATTAGAAGGCTTAAAATTATCATGGGAAGGAAAAAAGCCTTGGAAAACGAAATATAAACCAAAAAAGAAAATAGTTCGATTCTCATTTTTTTAAATAAATAATATGCAGTGTATACTTTCTGCTCTAAAA
>NZHK01000069.1 GCA_002691285.1 Fidelibacterota bacterium
AAATCTTTGGAGTTTAATAGGTTTATTATTGAAATGAATCGCAATCTTTATATCAGTCACAAAAGGTTTCAACGTAGAAAGAGTATTTATATAGGCTTTAGGACTAGCACTTTTGTTTAATATATTCGATTGGTAGTGATTATAGCCCCACATTTGTGGGGTTTTTTGTTNGTGGGATGATGTTTTTTTAANTTAAACACTTATTGTTTATTTGTCAGATCTCTTTTTTAGTTTATTTTTTATTGCAATATGGGTCAACTCAGGTAATTCCATATGTCTGTAATTAGAATTTCTATCAATGTATTTCCAAACGACTTTGAAAATATCCTCTTCATTAAAATCATTTGGTAAAACTAATTGAAATTGTTTTTCAAATATCTCTTTTTCTTTTGAAGTAATAATTTTATTTTTTGTCAAATAATCAAGTGCAAACCAAATACCATATTCATAACCCTGAATATTTCCATTTACCGTACCAATCCAATAAGTATACGTTGCGTTTTTATTATTATTTTTCAAATCACTTAACAAATCATATCCAGTATTTGATTGCCCATTCAATAAAGTAAAAAAAGGTAAGAAAAAAATTATATGTTTTATCATTACAACCTCCGTTAAGGNTATTTTATTAAAAATAAATTTACGAATGGGCAAAGAAAATAAAACAGGTAGACCTATTGCTAATAATGTGGACTATTTTCCTCATATATTTAAGGAAGCTAAAAAGCTGATAATCATACAANNTAAGTATAAACCAGAGCTATATGAAGCCTTTTACAGACTACAATAATGCTTGGGAGATGCAAAATTTTATAGTATTGATTTAAAGAATACTTTAGAGAAACAAATGTTGAAATAGGTTTGTCTATACGTCAAGAAGTAGTAAATGGAGTAATANATATTCTTGTAGAAATGAACTGGTTAGATAAAGGGGCATATGAGACAAATAACATCCTACGGTGAGATAAGTTTATGAGGTTTTTTGTTTTAGGGATGANTGGTAGATTTTATTAAATAATTTAGGTCGGTTATGCAAGTATCTATAGATGTAAGTCTTTATCCTTTAAATGAAAAATTTATTCCCCTAATCAATGAATTTATAAATGATTTGAAAAAGTACAATAACATTGAAATAAGAACAAATAGTATAAGCACTCAACTGTTTGGAGAATTTGATGATTTAATGAATATTTTAAAAATTGAAATAGAGAAAACTTTTAAAAAAGAAATTAATTCAGTTCTTAATTTAAAAATCGTAAATGGTGACTCAAGAAAATATGATTAGCAATTTAATAGACTATCTTTTTGNAAGCATGTTATTTTAAGAATTAANGTAAATGCTCATTCCCCAGAAAATAATTGAAAAGAAAGTCTTGACTTTATTTTATATTAAAAAGATATTATCNTGATTAGAAAATTAGAAGGGATAATCATTGTCAACGTATTTAATTGCAGAAGTAAATCTTAAAAATCTTGAAGATTATTCTGAATATTTATCTGAAGTTCCAAAAATAATTTCAAAGTATAATGGAGAATATTTAGTTCGAGGTGGAAAAATCTCGCACCATGAAGGAGAATGGAAACCTAAGAGAGTGGTAGTAGTGAAGTTCCCGACTAGAAAGGAAGCTTTGGCATTTTATGATTCAAAAGAATATAATAGATTTAAAATTATTAGAAATAAAGTAGCTGATTCAAATTTGATATTTGTTGATGGCATATCATAAATAATGTTGAAATTGTTAGATATTGAAAATAAATCTTTAGTTAATTGGTTTTTTATTTAATTTTTTCATTCATATTTATAAATAAGCCCAACATTCGTGGAGTTTATCTATATAGTATTGAAGCAGGGGGCTTTAGACAAACCAAAAAAATGATATTATTGAAATAGAATTNTCTTTACGCATCAAGTCCCAGATTCGTGGGGTTTTTTGTTTATTGGATGATGGGTAGATTTAAAAATAAAATAAAGATAAAAATATATGTGTGGAATTACTTGCGCTTTTGACTTAAAACAAAAATCTGATGTTTTAAGGCCTCAAATATTAGGCATGTCAAAAAAATTAAGGCATCGAGGTCCTGATTGGAGTGGCATATTTTCAAACGAAAATGCTATAATGGCTCATGAAAGGTTAGCTATTGTTGATCCAATATCGGGTAANCAACCATTATATAGTGAAAATAACGATACTGTGCTTGCTATTAANGGAGAAATATACAATCATTTGGACCTTAAAAAAGATTTCAAGGATAAGTACAAATTNAAAACTGATTCAGACTGTGAAATTATTCTTGCATTATATAAGNATAGTGGGATCAATTTNATTGAAAAATTAAATGGTATCTTTGCGTTTGCTTTATACGATATCAAAAAAGATGAATACCTAATTGCNAGAGATCATATTGGTATAGTTCCTTTATACATGGGGTGGGGCGAAAAAGGAACATTTTATGTTGCCTCTGAGCTCAAAGCCTTAGAGGAATATTGTGCTAAAATCGAAATATTCCCCCCAGGACACTACTATTCAAGTAAAGAAGGTTGCTTAAAAATGTGGTATTACAGAAGATGGGATCAATCAAATTCGCTTGAAAATGAAAAAATAATAGTTGAAAAACTAAAAAAANCCCTAGAACAATCTGTAAAGCAACAATTAATGACNGATGTACCTTATGGTGTTTTACTTTCTGGNGGTTTGGACTCTTCGATAATAGCTGCTNTTGCAAAAAAATATTCAAGAAAAAGAATAGAAACNAATAATTCTTTAGACGCATGGTGGCCCAAATTACATTCTTTTGCGATTGGCCTNGAAGGCTCCCCAGANCTATNTGCNGCAAAAATAGTAGCTAAGCATATTGATAGTGTGCATCATGAAATAATTTTTACTTTACAGGAGGGGTTGGACGCAATAAATGATGTTATATATAGCTTAGAAACATATGATGTAACTACCGTAAGGGCTTCAACACCAATGTACCTCATGGCTAGAGTGATAAAATCGATGGGTATTAAAATGGTCTTGTCCGGTGAGGGTGCTGATGAAATTTTTGGTGGATATCTTTATTTTCATAAAGCTCCGAATGCTAGTGAATTTCACGAGGAAACAGTCAGGAAAATAAAAAGTCTACATTTGTATGATTGCCTTAGGGCTAATAAATCTATGGCTGCATGGGGTGTGGAGGCAAGAGTTCCTTTTTTAGATAAGGATTTTATTGATGTGGCCATGGCCATAAATCCTAAAAATAAGATGGTGGACAGCAATAATATGGAAAAGTTGATTTTGCGAAAAGCTTTTGAGGAATATTTACCTAAAGAAATCCTATATAGGCAAAAGGAACAATTCTCAGATGGAGTTGGATATAATTGGATCGATACTTTGAAAGAATTTGTGGATGAGCATGTAAAAGATAGCCAATTTGCGAATGCTAAAAATAAATTTCATATTAATACTCCCATGAATAAAGAAGAGTTTTTTTATAGATCGATTTTTACAAATTTTTTTCCATCTGATACTGCTGCATTAACTGTTCCCTCAAAGCCCTCGATAGCTTGCAGCTCTGAAATTGCATTAAAATGGGATAAAAGTTTTAAAAATATAAACGATCCTTCAGGAAGAGCTGTAAAGTCAATTCATAAAAAAAACTGAAATAATTGAAAAATATAATTGGAATCAATCTTCAGATGGAGATCAAGGTATTTTTAGTTCAACCAATGAAGCGGTGGTTACTTTTACTGTACCAAGTAATATGGATATTGGTTTGGTTGCATGCATCATTTGGTTAACAGTTACAGATGATGCTGGGAATGAACATATGAGTGAACTAGTAATTACGGGCATGAATGACGCTCTTGATTTAACAGACGCTAGTAATACTCCTAAGAAGTTTAAACTAAATCAGAATTATCCAAACCCATTTAATCCTGTCACTACATTAGGATATGACTTACCTGAAGATGGATTAGTAAATATCACTGTTCATGATATGCTTGGAAATGTTATTAATCATTTAGTAAATGAGGTCCAAAAATCTGGTTATAAATCAATCCGATGGGATGCTACAAACAATCAAGGTCAGCCAGTTTCTGCAGGAGTTTATTTTTATAGCATTGAAGCAGGGAAGTTTAGACATACTAAAAAGATGATATTATTGAAATAATTTTACCCCTTTCACAGTAAAAAGCCCCAAATTCAAATGTTTTTTTTGTTTATGTAAATCCTCGCTCTCTACAAAGTATTTGAAAAGAAAGTCCAAAGTTTTTTAATCCTAGGATGAAAGTTAATTTCAAATATGAATATCTTATTGTTTTCTAAAAAAAACATTATATTTTTTAATATCATTGTATTCTTAGCAGCGTGTTTAAATAAATCTAAATCAGTCAGTTCTAATGAAATAAAAAACTACAATCAAATGAGAATTGGTTTTGGCTCTTGTCTAAAACAAGACAAGGCAATGCCAATTTTTGATTCAATAAAAAAAGAAAATCTTGATCTATTCTTAATGATTGGAGATAATGTCTATGGAGATAGCGAAAAAGAAGATCTTGAGGAATTAAAATTAGCTTACAAAACCCAAAAGCAGAATTTTAAAATGATGAACCTGGATTTCCCATTTCAGGCTATCTGGGATGATCATGATTATGGAATGAATGATGCAGGAGTTGATTATCCCTATAAAGAACAATCAAAAGAATTATTTCTAAGTTTTTGGAATGTGCCGTTGGATGATATTAGAAGAACCCGTGAGGGTTTATATTTTGATTTAATGTATAAAATTAATAATAAAAATCTTCAGATATTATTTCTTGATACTAGAACTTTTAGGGATAGTTTAATGCTGAGTGATGATTTTGGAGCTCCAGGAAAAGAAAGATATATGTCAAACCCAGATAGCTCATTAACAATCCTTGGAACTAATCAATGGAATTGGTTAAGAAAAAAAATTAGTCAAAAGGTTGATTTTAGAATAATCGTTTCATCTATCCAATTTTTACCTGTCGGTCACGGTTGGGAATCATGGAATAATTTTCCGTATGAAAGAAAAAAATTGATAAATATGATTGATAAAGCAAGTTTGAATCAAACTTTAGTTATTTCAGGAGATAGACATCGAGCTGGGATCTATAAATTCAAAACAGCTAGGGGTAAAGTAATCTCAGAGGTTACCTCTAGTAGTTTAAATGCATCTTTTCCTAATGAGGAGGAGTACGGACCTTTGAGAATAGGAAAGACATTCATTGAAGAAAATTATGGTGTAATTTTTTTTGATAGTGAAAATAATGATATGCTTGTGGGTCTAAAAAACATTAAGGGAGAAATAGTAAGAAACACAACAATCAGTAATTAGAAAATAAATTAATTACCTATTAGCTTAAATCCTCATTACTTGCAAAGAATTTGAAAAGAAGGTCTCATGTTGCTTGGGTGTATATTTAACTTTGTAAAAAAGTATGGCTAGTTAAATTTTTTTCCATTTAAAAATTTTCCTAAAAATGAATTTCTAACAAAATAATGATAACTAATGAAACAAATGATCGATACAATTATAGAGCTGATTATAAATTTTATAAAAAGGTGAATTTTTGATTGATGGAAAAAGGCAGGAATAAAGAAAGATAAAGGCAAGTGGATAATATAAATCCAATATGCAGAATCACTGACATACTTTAATATTTTTGATGGTCTATTACAAAATCTGATAAAAAAAGAAAGAACCAGCATAGTATAGGCTGGAACAAGAAAATTCATAAGAAATATAAACAATTTATTTACAAGAAAAACTTCATAACCTTCTTTTTTTTGCTCTTCTTTCGACCATGTAAAAGGGATATCGTTTCCTGAACAGTCAGAACATTCGGACCAACAAAAAATGCCAAGCATGATATCTTTATTTTCAAGTTTAAACTTTCTATTATCATATTCACCGAATCCACATCCTCCTAAGTCTAATTTTTTTCCATTTTCCCACCCATCTGGTTCCCCACCCCAATTATCGTATAATCCATTTCTGAACTTATATTCATATACACCAGGATTGAGTTCAATAGTACTTTTCCAAATATCATTTCCCAAATCGGTCATTTTAATTCCAGATGGTTCTCCAAGCTCCAATATGCAGACATACATAGCCGCGGTATCACCTTTCCCAGGCATAACATCTTTATTTGACATATTTACCAAAAAGGTCACCTTTTGTTTTTTTCTATTTGGGTCAAGTTTATCATCATTAAGGCCATAAAAATTTCTGTGCATTGTATTGAACTTTGGAACAGGATTATTGTAGCCAAGATAATAAAGACTATAATTGAGGATGTGTATGAAAATGCTAAAAGTTAGCAGGATTTTAAAATACGTAAGCATACTTATACGAACCATTTTTTCTTGAAAATGGTACATTTGCCAGCCGACAAAATAAAAAAAACTAAACGCTATAAATGTTTTCAAACCATTTTCTTTGAAAACCCATATCCAGCTGGACCATCCACCTTTACCTTGTGCCTCAAATTTATTTAATGCTGAAAGCAAAAGACTATAAGAAAAACAAAATACAAGCATTCCTATCCAGGGTTTATCGAAAATGAGCTGGATACTTTTTTTGCTAATTTTTAAAAAAAAATTATTTGAAAATCTGTTTCTTAAGATATAAGAAAATAAGGACATAAAAAAAAGAAAACTCAAAAACCATAGATGCATAGTTTCCCAAGGAATTAATACCCAGGGTTCTTCTATGTATTGAAATAACGATTGTTTTAATGAGTATAAAATGCCATTTTCATATCGTAATTCATTAAACTTCATTCCAAATATTAAAAGAATCCATATTGGCCAAGCTAGAGTGATAAGAGGTAAAAGGATTCTTTTAAATCGGTTATCCAACATCTGATAGTGTCCCTTACGATAGAGAACTAAAGCACTAAAAAATCCTGATATTAAAAAAAATGTGTGCATTCGAAATAAATGAGTAGCCCACCCAACTTGTCCAAGCCAGGATTCACCGTAATGAAAAACAATAATATGAAAATAAATACCAATTAACATCAATAATCCGCGAGCGGCATCGAGTGAGTGGTATCTTTCTTGTCCCATTTTTTGATTATTCAGTAAGTATAATACTTATCGGATATTTTATTAATAGAAGCTGAAAAATATTTTTTCAGCAAAAATATATTATGTATTATAATTTTGTCTTTTAAGCCTACCTCTATGATTCAGAATAATAAGGCCAGAAAGTAAAAGCAACATTACCTAATATATATCCATATATTATCGAAATCATACTATCTGCAATTCCATATAAAATAGTAATGCTTAATGAAGACACTGTCAAAAACGTAAAAAAACATCCAAGCATAAATCCTACCCATCCGCCTAAAATCATATCGTTCTTTAAAATGTGGCCTAATTCATGAAGCATGTATTTTTCTCTTTTAATATAGGTCAATCCTGAAAATGCAATAACAATTAAGAAGGAAGGGGCACTTAATAGCCATGTCATATATCCAGATCTATGATCCATTCCTAAATCTATAGCAGCAAGTGATAAAGCAAAAAAAAAGAATAATCCAACAATATTTTGTCTTGAAAACATAATGAAACACCTTTCAAATTTTATATTATTTTACTAAACATTTATCGACAAAATTAAACACATTTTTTTTGGGAAAAGAGTTTTATGATTTATTTTTTAATTTATTTATAATTGTGCATGAACAGAAGTGAATTGATCAAAGCCTTGCTTAACAAATCTTCATTGAGTGTGAAAGAGTTAGCTAAAAAGTTAGATATAAATAGATCTAATTATTACCTATGGACATCTTCTAGATCTGTTCCCAAACAATCAACTATTAATCGTTTGGCAGAAATTTTAAATCTTAAAGTCATCTGGTACGATCAAAATGAAGGGGAGATTAAAGAATTAGAAGAATCAATAACTGGTGAATCGAACACACATGATTTGATTCATTATCAAAGGCAAGAAATAAAAAGACTTCAGTATGAAAATGAGAGATTAAAACAAAATTCTGTGGAATCTATATTGTTTAGTGAGCAGGAATATGATTGGTCTACTACTGTCGATATAAAAGTAACCTTTAATGGAATTAAAAGAAGAATTAAAAAAATTGAAAATATCGGATCCCTTGCCAAGCATCTTAAAACTACTGAAAAAGAATTATTACCATATTTTGATCTAAATAAATGGCATCGTATGAATGATCACCCCATTAATAACATTATTACATCTCAATCACTAAAAAATTTGGCAAAGAAAACAGCCATATTTACTGATATAATAAAAAATTTTAAAAATTTAGGTAAGTTTTTTTCAGGGGATCACTTTATAACTATTTTTGTTGATTACTCTTTTAAAGGCAATTTATGTAGGACTATTTGTTATTGTAAAATTATAGAGTCTACAAAAATATCGATCGTGAATAAATGTAAGATTTTGTCAGATTAAAAAATATTTAACGCAATAATTAGATATTTATACTGCCACTCCCTTTACTATAAAACATAAAAAAGTTCATACACTTTGATAGTGCGTTTATAGTAGGTAATTAAAGTCCAATAAAGTCCGTTTTTTAAATAACGGCCCCCATTTTCTTATATTTTAATGTATTTAATTATTTATCCACTTTTATGAAATAGTGGACTACGTCCTAAAAATAATATTAAAAATGTTCCGAAAAACTTCTCTTAATTGGCCCATAAATCCAATATAAGAACCATAGAGGATGCATTTTTGCGACCATAGAAAAACTTTCATTTTGGATTTACATTATTTTTTTTAGAGCGTTTTCAATCAGTTCATATTACAATGTAATCATATATACCTATGTATTTTTTAATATAATTTACGATATTTCAAAAAAAGACTTTCTTTACAAATATTTAACAAGGAATCTGGATTAGCATAAACAAAAACCCTACGTTTGTGGGATGATTGGTAAATTTAGATATTATTATGTATCTCAAATCAATTGGCGTTCTTCCTATTATTATCTTTTTAAGATGTTTGGGTCTTGATTTGTTCGCAATTCGACATAATTAATGACCAAACGTAACATCTTAAACCTAAACAATTTCGGAAGATAATCAATGGAAGTGTTGCCAATAAACTATCTAGGGAACAAAGTAGGAGTCAGTAATAAATAATCGTATTATCATTCTGTTAACTGTCTTTTTTGTATCGACTTTTTTCTTTCAATTTATTTTTATTGAAGATAGTGATGGCTATCTTTATACCGAGCTTCAAGAAAGTCATATGCAGGAAGGGAAATATAAAAGAGACGATAATTTTTGGATGGTAAGAAAAACGGAAGAACCATTAAATGGATTAGTATATGATTATGCAGAAAATGGAAAAAGAATTGAGTTTGGTTATTTAGTTAATGGATACCAAGATGGGACTTGGAAATTCTTTCATGAAAATGGTAAACCTAGTATGGAAAACATTTACAAAAATGGAAAATTTATCGAAACAACCCAAAAATGGGATAGTGATGGTAAGCTTTTAGAAAATGATTATTAATATATAAAGGTTATACTATGATTAGTGATTATGATAAAAAATACAATAGAGTTTCCAAATTAGAAAAATCGAAATGGACATCATTAAAAAAATATAATGGATGGAAGCATTACGAAGTTATCAATATCGATAAAAAGAGTAATAAAATTGAGTTGTTTGCTGTTTGCGAAAAAGAAAAACGTGTAATTGTAAAAAAGGAAGACTTGAAAAACAAAATCCTCTGGGTCAGAGGATGGAATTCTAAAGTGAATAAAGGTAATAGATCAAGTTTGATAGATAAGCTTGTAGATGGTACTATATCAAGAGGTCAAGCAGTCAGAGAAGTTCGTCAAATTACCAGAAGAAAAGCAGAACAACGATTGTTAGATAATTCTAATGAGAAAGAAGAATTGCCATAATTGTAAAAAAGAGTTTAATGTAATGTATCGAGTACAGTATGACTCTTCAAACAAGTGGGTATTTATATGTAAAGTTTGTCTGGAAAAATTAAAACCTAATAACCCTCATTATAGATATGGAGGCACCTGGAAAAAATAAAACCATTCTCTGATCATCCACATTCCCCTTAAAGTATCTGAAAAGAAAGTCCTAAGTTTTTTGTCAGCAGTACAAGGATCAAATTATATTGAATAGACTTTTGAAGGAGAGCTTCTGCCTTTCAATTTTATTTCGCCACTAAGAGACGCATTTTCATGTAACTCTTTTTTCAGATTAATATATATTTCATGACTAAAACAAATATCAGTCCCAAATTCTTTATTTGCTTTTTCCAATCTGGAAGCAATATTTACTACATCTCCTATGGTACTATATTGTAACATCCTATCGCTACCAATATTGCCTGCAATAACACTTCCACTATGAATACCAGTTCTAGCGGTCACTTTTTCTATTCCGTGATTTTTCCAAAAACGAGAAAATTCAGATTCCTCCCATTCTTTGTTTAAACTTTTAAGAGCTTCATTCATTTCAATAGCGCACTTTACAGCCTTAAGCTCGTGATCATCAACATCATCGGGAGCACCAAAAACAATCATAATTGAATCACCAATATAATTTAAAATATGTCCACCATGCTTTTCTATCACATCATGCATTTTACTAAAATATTGATTCAAAAGTTTTACTGCGACCTTGGGAGACATATTTTCAATAATAGTAGAGTATGAAGAAATATCGGTAAACGCCACACTAACCCATTTAATCTGTCCCGAAAGTTTTCCTTTTTCAGATAAAATTTGATTTGATAATATTTCACCAAAATATCTTTTCAATGTCTCATACATCAGTAGTCTAGTATCTTCTATTGTTACATTTTTACTATAATCATTTCTAGTTGATATTTCATTTCTCCATTTATCAAAGACAAGAAAAATAAATATAACAATATAGAAAAGATACATTTGTGGTTCCATTTTTGAGTGTTCTAGCAAAAGCATTGCAGATAGAAAGCAAACAAAAGCTGTTGGTGAAGCCCATAAAAATGAGATTGGTAGTATTTTTAAAATAATAATAGTTATAAGAAAAGGAAATGCAGGTAAATCATAATCCAACCTATAGATATCAGCGTTTAGATATGAATTAAGGGGTACCATAAAGCTTAGGTAGATTGAGAAAAATCTTTCGAAGTACCTTCTTCTAAAGTTATCGGTAGCTTTTAATAAAACTGCTGCGCCTACAAAGCCAAAAATAAACCCTGCCAGGTTTGAATTACTTGTTCTTTCTAAAAATTCGGCTCCAATGGAGCCTCCGAGTATTACTAGAATAAAATATAACCCAATTTTGACAGATTTAGATTTTGATTTCCAATCAAACTCAAGGAACTTTTCTTCAACCTCTGGGTTTTCAAACTTGCAAGATAATTTATTTATTTCATTCATTATGATTAAAACTAATATATATCAAATAAATTATACGTGATCTGATATTTCAGAGTAGCATTATTTTCAAAAAATCGTAAAATATCTTTTGTATTCATCTCATGTGTTATTTTGTTGTAAGTCAGTATTCTCAACAATGTATTAAAAAGAAGAAAACCATCTGTTCATATTCATTGCTATTTGAGTCCAATACCATAAAACACAACCAAAAAATGTTATACTTTATGTAATAGGTTAGATCTATCAAAAAGAATATTGCTACTCTGCTATCATCAGTTAAAATAATATTATCTCCTAATAAATGTTAAAAAACAATGATAATTTTATATAATGTTGTATACAAATTAATTTTCAAGAGTACCTATGAATACACTTAAATCTTTTTTTTCTTGGATCGGTCGATTCCTAGCAAAAACAAGAGCCGTTATGTTGAATTTCGGAACGGCCATCATTTTAATCTTTTTTGTAATTATAATTATTAGAGCGCTAACGTCCTTTGGACCTGATATAAAAGATCCAAAAGGCAGAGTACTTTTAATTAATCCTAAAGGAACTGTGGTTGATCAAGAAGTCTTCAATTATGATTTTTTGATTAACCTTGGCACAAACTTTCCAGTGGATCAAATTCAAACTAGAGATCTTATTAAATTAATAAGAGCGGTAGCTGAAGACGTAGATATTCCAGCTGTTTTTATTGATTTCTCATCTACAGACTTTGCTGGACCAACCACAGCTATTAATATTGCAAAAGAATTAAAAGCGCTTCGTGATTCTGGTAAAAGAGTAATTGCTTTTAACGATCGTTTGTCTACTACCTCTTATCTCATGGCATCTCAAGCATCTGAAGTATGGATTCATCCTGTTGGAAGTATCAGCATTCGAGGTCTTGGGGGAATGCGCTCCTATAAAAAAGATCTTTATGATAATCTAAAAATTAATATTACCAATTATTCTCAAGGAGATTTTAAATCTGCGATTGAGCCAAACACAAGAACAGACATGTCCGAAAATGACAGGATGCAGAGAGAAGCCTTACTTAATCCTATCTGGAACGAAATAAAATTTCTCATGGCGGAAGGACGTGGAATTAAATCAGATGATATCCAATCTTTTGCAGATAACTACATTGGATTTTTTGGTGAAGCTGAAATAGGGAATATTGCTTATGCTGAGTCAAATAATATTATTGATGGTACAAAATCATTTCCAGAATTTCGTCAATATATGATTCAAGAATTTGGCCTAAATGAGGAAGCTGAAACAGAAACCTATAAAACTATTTCTTTTATCGAATATGCAAAGCAAATAGATAAGGATTTTTCTAATAGTGATAATCAAATAGCTGTAATTACTGCTGAAGGTGCGATTATGAAGGGAGATATTTCGCAAGGTGTTGCTGGCGCAAATGGGATAGTAAAACAAATTAGGTCAGCGCATGAGAATAAAAATACAAAAGCTATTGTTTTTAGAATTAATAGTCCTGGTGGATCTGTAATTGCTAGTGAAATGATTAGAGATGAATTGTTTGTTGCCAAAAGAAAAGGTATCAATGTGATCGTATCTATGGGTGACTACGCTGCATCTGGTGGGGTATATATTTCTACTCCAGCTGATTATATATTTGCTGAACCGACAACCATTACGGGTTCTATAGGGGTGGCAATTGCTATACCAACATTAGAAAATGCAATGGATTACATTGGAGTAAATTTTGATGGTGTGGTTACTTCTAAGCATGGTGGCTGGGATCCAACTAAAGCAATTCATGATGATCTGGATAAAATTTTTTCGAGTTGGGGTGCCGATATATACGGTCGATTTATTGACTTTGTAGCTGAGTCAAGATCTCAATCATATGAAAAAATTAAAGAGATTGCAGGGGGAAGGGTCTGGATCGCAACCAGCGCAAAAAAATTAGGCTTGATAGATGAGATTGGAGGAATTGATGATGCGATTACATATGCAGCCAACATGGCAGAATTAGAAGGCTATAAAATTAAATATTATTTCAAAGAACTCTCCGCTGAGGAAATGATCATCAAAAGATTAATTGAAAATTCTGATTCGTCTCCTGATAAGCCTAAAGTTTTATTAGCGCTCAATGGTCTAGTAAGACTGTATGAAACATTAACTAGTATTCAGGAACCAAAAGCATTACTTACTTGTAAGGATTGTTTAGTGGATCTCGATTAGTTTATTACATTAAATGATTAAATATTTAACAGCCCTATTAATCATTGGACCAGTTTGCTCAAATGTAGATGAAGATTGTATAGATGAATCGGAAATATCTGATGATACATATTGTTTGGAAATCTATGATCCTGTTTGTGGTTGTAATAGAGAAACCTATTCCAACGATTGTTATGCTGAAAAGGCAGGTATCACTGAATGGACTGAAGGTGAGTGTGAATGAAAAAAAACTAAAGTCAAGCCTCACTTTCGTATGGTTTTTTGTTTGTGTGATGATATTTAGATTTAGTAATGATTAGATATATATCATTATTGCTATTCATTGGTTTGGCTTGGGGGCAAATGTTTGACACCAAAGCTATTTCTTTTGGTATTGGCGATAGTGAGACTGGCATTAGCTTGTTTGGTTTAAGCTTATCAAAAAATTTCAATGAAAAGCATGCATTATTTTTGGGAGCAGGAACATTTCCTCTCGTTAATCCTATTTGCATAGGCTTAAAAAAATATAATAAAAAAACTGATAACCAATCTTCTTATTCGTTTTTTTCAATTCAGTATATTATATCACGAAAAAACAATATAGTTCCAACTTTAGGAATCGTATAGGAGCGGATATTGAAAGATAATTCAGAAAAAAATCAAATTAGGACTTATGGTATTTCATGCTCCTAAAGGGTTTGGTGCATGACCGATATTACGGTTTGAACGAAATTTTTAAACTGTACATCTACACCTCCTTCATAATAAACTAAACCAAAGTCCATATGCTTTAATAGTGCATTTTTTAGGTTAATTAAAGTCTAACTATTGGAAAGAATCTGAATATTTTATTTAGCATTGATACTTTTTTATTATTTTTAAATGAATAAGTATCAAGATATAAAATTAGTTTGAAGTTGAAAACTCTCACTGGTCATTTATGTAAGGTTTTTTATTTGTTGGATGATGATTAAAATCCTATATGAAAAGGCGAACATTTATTAAGAATGGAATTTTAGGTACAATTGGTATAGCAATTATTCCTGGTTCCATATTATCAGGTAGGGATTGTAGTACTACTCACTCTGATATATTGGGTCCATATTGGTCACATAATCATCCTAGAAGAACTATTTTGGCAAACTCTGAAGAACCTGGAACTCGAATTTTTATTTCTGGAGTTGTAACAGCGGATGATTGTGAGACTCCAATTCAAAATGCATTAGTAGATGTATGGCATGCAAATGATAACGGTTGTTATTCTGTTTTTCAAGAATGCCAGTCTGGAAATTCTAATAATGACCCATATAATTTGAGAGGTATTATTTCTACTGATCAAAATGGATATTACGGTTTTGAATCAATATTTCCAGGATATTATGCAGGGAGGCCAAGACATTTTCATTATAAAATTACTAGTCCTTCTGGTTTAGAATTAATCACTCAATGCTATTTCGAAGTTGATCCATTAATTGATGAAGATTGGGAACAGAATCATCCTGGCTTAGTAATTCCATTGGAAGAAACAGAAAATGGTTTAGTTGGTGAATTTAATATTGTTTTGAATGAAGAAGTTTCTGCAGTAAGCGTAGATAGCAACCCTTTTTCTTTACCAAAAAGATTTTCACTTGATACATTATACCCGAATCCATTTAATAATTCGATTAAAATTGATTTCACAATAAATAATTTTGGATATGTGGATATTGGTATTTACGATATAACAGGTAAATGGGTGTCAAACCTTGTTGGAAAAAAAATGCATAGAGGGAAATATAATATAGTTTGGAAAGGAGATAATATGGTAGGCAAAACAGTTGCGTCAGGTACCTATCTATTAATGATGAAATTTGGAGGTTCAATTCAAACAAAAAAAATAAAATTAATTAAGTAATACATGTCGAAATATCATCTTCTTATTTTAGTGAGATTTTTTGTTCTTAGGATAATGGTTAGGTTTAGATATTTCCTAAATTCGAAACAATAGTAGATGTTTTATTATAATCAATTTATTTCCTTGAGGTGTTTTTTAGTGGGATGATGGGGTTATCTTAACATAGGTTAATAAATGATAGATTTATTGTGTTTTGATTGAGTATGAATTAGGCGATTTACCGATTTATTTTTTTTAGTAAAGTAAAATCTTTAGAAGAATCTTTAACTTGATAATATATATTGGCTTGGGCCAAATTATTTTTGAATTGATTTTCAAAAATAATATAGCTTGGATAAAAATTTACATTCCCAATTTTCTCTATATCTTCTTTTTTCAGGTGAAAAACATAAGGAGGTTTATTGTTGAACTTTTTCTTTAACATAATCAAAAAAGGGTAATCCCAACTATCTCCACCTAAATGTAAAGCAATAGAATCTTTTTTTGAGAAATCTGTTTTATCAAGTCTATTTATAATTTTTTTATATTGCTTGTAAAGGTTTGGTCTGTTGTTAAAATAACCTTCAAACCTTTCTTGATATAAAATACTTTTTTTATTACTAGCTAATAGTGGTCGGGATTTATTGTAAACAAGATAAGGAAATGTTCCTATTAGCATAATAACCAAAATAATGTAAAAAGTTATTTTTAGTTCCTTAATTGGAAAAATATAATTTAAAGCAACCATAAGAAAAGGAGTAGTTATTAAAAACAAGGGAAGTAATTTGCCTGTCCAAGGTTGCCATTTAAGTAAAAAACAATAAAGCAGTATGGATATTACAGCGATAAACAGAGATGTTAATTGTATTTTCTTGACTTGTTTAATGAAAGCTAGGCTAGTAAAAAAAATGACTATAATTAAAAGAGTATGAATAAAATTCCCTGCTGCATCTTCATGTAAAGATAAAAATGGAGGTCTAAAGTCGCGGTCTAGAAAACTAGTTTTGGGATCACTTATATTGTTACCTAAAAGAATTTTAACAATTCGATATATATACCAATTTATTATGTCTATATTGGTTCCAAGTTGATATGCAATATGTCGAATTAAATTTGAAAACATTACCCCGAACGAGAAGAATTCATTTATTACTGAAGGTAAAGTACCTAGTCCAAGAAAATCATTATATTTTAAAAGATTTCTCAAATAATGTGGAAGGTTAATTAAAAGACCTATAGAAAAAATAATTCCGTACCTAAAAATTATATTTTTTAAATCCCAAATTTTGAAAAAAACTAAATATGCAAGGTAAGTTATTCCAGTTGCAAAAAGTAAGATATAGGAAGTTCCTTTTGTCAAAATGCCCAATCCTAAAGCAAGACCAGCAAAGCAAATAGAGGGAATAGAGTAATTTTTAACAAGAATGATTTGATAATAATAAAAAAGTAGGATAAAAGTTGAGGCTACAATATCATTTTGAGTGCTTGACGCCTGCAGTAAAACAATAGGTAACGAACAAATAAAAACTGCAGAGATAATCTGTAACCTTTGACTTAGCCCAAACTCTTTACATATTAAAGATACAGTAGACAAACTTATAATTAAGCTTATCCATTGAACAAGATTAGCAAAAATATCAGAGCCGGATAATATTTGGAAATGAAGTATAAAAAATTCACTAAATGGAGCAAAAACATTTTGCCTAGGATTATTAGTTGTAAAAAAATGAATTCCTTTATTTTGTATCCAGTATTCAACCCTAGACATATGATAAGTCATAGAG
>NZHK01000070.1 GCA_002691285.1 Fidelibacterota bacterium
AATGAAGATTATTTTTCAGGTAAAAGGGTAATTAGCTCCATTGATGAATATATCAACCATATCATCTAATAATTTTATTTGATTTAAGATGTCATCATTCATTTATTAATTAATTAATTAATTAATTAATGGGTTTTAAAGCTAGGTACCAAAAAATGAAAAATCGCCAAGCAAAGGATTGGTGGTCCACAACATTTGGAGATCCTATTTCTTGGATTATCTTAGGATTGATTGGAGACATAAAATGGATTACACCAATCGGTATTACATGGCTATCTTTTTTGTGTAAAATCATTCCAGCAGGTTTGCTAATAGTCAACGAAAAATATTTTATAGTTATAAGTGCTATCCTTTTACAGTTTGGACAGATATTAGATTGTATGGATGGTAATCTTGCCAGATATAGAAACAATACAACTCTTAGAGGCGGATTCCTTGATAGGATTTTAGATGGAATTGGGTTTGTTTTTGTTATGTCCGGTTTTTCATGGTTTACTTATCAAAGTTACAATGAATCGTATTATCTGGTTTTAGGACCGATGTCAGCCGCATTTTATTTAGTAATATGTTATAGCTATTGGACCACTGCTTATCACGAACAAAAATATATCGGGAGAGCAGATAAAGTTAGGCCTGGTGGTAATGCTAAAAGTATGCAACCTGTTTCAACATTAGAATATATCTTAGTAGGTCAGAAGAAGATATTATCCTTTAAACAAGCTGATTTTTATTTTTGGATTGGATTTGGTATTATTTTAGACTTAAGCAGACACATAATATGGATTTTATTCATTGTATTATTTGTAAGAGTTATAGAAAGAATACAAAGTCGCTATTTCTATTTAAAATTATTAGATAAAAGTAAGTATCAATAAAAAGATTGGCTCTAGTCCATTCAAGTTATGAAAGAATGCGTGAGGCTGATAACCCTATGGATAATTCATTTCTTTGATTTAAAATGGAAATGTAAGAGAAGTAAGATTTGAGACTCTAGAGAAAATTTTTATAGCACTTTGCTGTAAGATTGGAGATTTGGTTGATTTTATTCCTATTAAGGATGCAAGTATTGATAATAATAAAAAAGTCATATTTGGAATAATTAGTAAAAATTTTAAGAAGTTTAAAAATTAGGAGACCAAAAATGATAGATCCTTTTTTAAATGTAGGGCCTTTTATGTTGACATTGCTTATACTTCTATGCATTATTGTTTTTATTTCAGTAAAAAATATTAATGAGCCTTACAAAACGAATAGTATTGTTTTATTAGGAATTTTTAGTGCTTTGGTTGGTGTCTCCGCAACTTATATTGGAATAGATGCCGCTTTTAGCTCAATTTCTGATATCAGTAAAATTTCGCCACAGATTTTAATTAATGGTTTAAAAACATCATTAATTACATCAATATCCGGTGGAATTATTATGGTTGTTTCAACAGGATTATGGTACTTTTTTATTAGAAGACATAATTTGCTTATCGTATAACTTTATATCTGTTTCGCAAAATTATGTGATGGGATTGATTGGTTTCATTTTATAAACAGTAGATGTTAAATCGGTTTTTATAATTTTAATGAATCTAGATTTAATTGTAACATTAAAATAACCGGTTTGGAGTAAGAGTAATCGGCAAATCAGAAATTGTGGATTATTTAGATAAGGAATCTTATTAATCTAAGCTATACTCCATAGACCATTTCTTAAACCATTTAACATAAACCTTAAATATGAGCAATACAAAAACAAAAAATAAAAATTCTTTTTTTCAATTTTCTTTGAAGAATGAAATTATTAAAGCTGTAAAAGAAATGGGGTTTAATCATCCAACTCCTATACAAAAAAAAGTTATTCCGCATCTAATCTCTTCAGATCAAGATTTGATAGCTTCTGCTCAAACGGGGACAGGGAAAACAGCGGCATTTGGTTTACCTTTGTTAAGTAAAACTAAAATTAATGATTCTCATGTCCAGACACTTATTTTGTGTCCTACGAGAGAGTTATGTATGCAAATTGCAAATGATCTCATAGGTTATTCCAAATATTTGAAAGACATTAAAATCTTAGCTGTTTATGGTGGCGCTAAAATTGAGAAACAAATAAAGTCGCTAAAAAAAGGACCTCAAATTATTATTGGTACTCCAGGACGAACAAAGGATCTAATTAAAAGAAAAAAGTTATTTGTTGGAAAAATTGAACGTTTGATTTTAGATGAAGCAGATGAAATGTTATCAATGGGATTTAAAGATGACCTTGAAATGATCATTCATTCAACTTCAGAAAGCAAGCAGACCCTACTCTTTTCTGCTACAATGACCTCAAAAGTATTGTCTGTGACAAAAAAATATATGCAGAATTCTTTAGAGATTTCTGTAGCTCGTACCAATCTAGCATCTGAAAACGTACAGCACATATTTTATATGGTCCAAGCAAAAGACAGATATGAGGTAATAAAAAGAATTGCTGATATGAACCCCAATATATATGGTATAGTGTTTTGTCGTACCCGCAGAGAAACAAAAGAAGTTGCAAATAAACTAATCAATGATCATTACAATGCGGATACAATTCATGGTGATTTATCTCAAGCAGAAAGAGATGATGTAATGAAGCGTTTTAGAAACCGAAAATTGCAAATTTTAGTTGCAACGGATGTAGCTGCGCGTGGATTAGACGTAGATGATCTGACTCATGTTATTAATTATAATTTACCTGATGATGATGAAATATATATCCACAGAAGTGGAAGGACGGGAAGAGCAGGAAAGAAGGGTGTCTCAATGGTTATTATTCATGGACGCGAAATAAGAAGATTAAAAGGTATAGAAAAAACATCGGGTATTCATTTTATCAAAAGAGAAGTTCCAAACGGATTGGATATCTGTAAAAAACGTTTATACGCGCTAATTGATAAAATTGAAAAGGTTAATGTTGATGAAGATCAAATAGAACCATTTTTGCCTTATATTTACGATAAATTGAATTGGCTAGATCGAGAAAAACTTATTAAACATTTCGTATCAGCCGAATTCAATAGATATTTATCATATTATAAACATTCAAAAGATATAAATATTGTATCATTTGAAAAAGACAATAAAAAAAGGCCCAAAAGAAAAAGAAGAAGATATTTTAAATCAAAAAATAGCAACAGAAAGAAAAAGCGTAATAATAGAAGGAAGACTAATTAATTTTCAAGCTTGAAGTATTGAAAGATTTTATTGTCATTTGGATTTTATTTTAAGGTTTATCTCATTGAAAGTCGTTTACTTAGCATTGTCAATTATGTTTTTTTTGTCATGCGGCATGAATATCAAAAATAAGAAAATCAATCCTGTAAGTAGTAAAAATGAAAATAAAGTTAACATTGAAAATCCTCCACATTTTGTGGCCAATAGTTCACATTATCAAACAAAAATAATCCCTCCAAATTCTGTATTAATGGGATATCTAATTGATGGTTATAAACCCACAAAAGCTCAATTTGAGCAAATGACTCACATTGCAATTTCATTTTTACGGCCATACAATTCTTCTGGAAAAGTAATAATGACGCCTGGTTGGGAAAACCTTGATGAAGTAGTTGCTGCTGCTCATGAAAATAATGTGAAGGTAATAATTTCGTTTGGGGGAGGTGGATTTAAAATTACTTCAGAATTAATGGGTATTGAGAAAAATAGAAGAAATCTTATTAAAAATATTATTATTTTTATGCAAAAATATAATTTAGATGGATTTGATTGTGATTGGGAGCCCTCTTGGATCGATAATAAAGTAGAAATGGAGGATATAAATAATGCAATTACCTATCATTATTTTACATTTATTAAGGAGTTTCGGGAAGCATTAGATGTTGAATTTGGTAAAGGACAAAAGTCGTTTTCNGCTGCAATTTTAAATTTAAACAGTATCTGGTATTCACCATTTAAAAAAATTGCACATTTTCCGAAAAATGGATGGTGGCATTATTTAGATTGGGTTTCCTTGATGAATTATGATAATGATTTGGGATCAAAACACTCTACTTTCGATTCAGTTTTTGGTGATAGAGGATCCGTATCGTATTGGACAGNTTTTGGAATTCCAATGTCAAAAATAATTATTGGGATACCTTTTTATGGAAGAGCAGGGTGGGGAGAAGAATATTTGTTTTATAGGCAAATAGTAGAATTCTTCCCAAGCCTAACAGAAAATGTTGATGTGGTAATATTTGATAAAGATAATCTAGGGCCAAAAGAATACGGATTCAATGGAGTCTCTACTGTAAAGCAAAAAGTAAAAGAAAGTCAAAAGCTTGGCATTGCAGGAGTAATGTTTTGGCAAATNGCGGGTGATTTAAAAATGAATCATGAGAAATCTTTGTTAAAAGCGATAAGTCAAGAGTTNAAAATAGATTGATTCAAAATGGAAGATGTTTTTTAGTATAAGTTAATTGTTAATATAGAATCAAAACTATTTTCATTAAAGAAACTAAGTTGCNAACAATAAAAAAGTGCACTAAATAATAAATTCCATTCATATTTATTATTTTAAGAGAATCATTTTTTTTGTTTCTAAATAACCTTCAGCTTCTANGCTATAAAAATAAACTCCTGCAGAAACTGTTTCNCCTTTATNATTTGTNCCATCCCACTGNANTNAATTTTGNCCAGCTNTCTTATTTCCATTTACAATCTGTTTAATTTGTTTACCCATGATGTCATGAATAACTATGTTCAGATAAGTGTCTTTAGTTAAGTAGAAATTTATATTTGTTATTGGATTAAATGGGTTGGGATAATTTGATATTGAAAACAACTGAGGTNGTTGTATGGTATTTTTAANACTCACTGAAGTACTATCAGTTTCATCAAGATAACCAATCCCACAATTTATATCTTCAGGCGTACTATGATGGCAATGATCAAACTCTTCACAATATTCCGGAAATAGNAATGGATCAGAATATTGTNGAGAATCATAATCGTTCCAAGCAGGTTCAGACATCCAACATGCATCGCATATATCTGAAGAGATNCTTTGATCTGCCTCAACTGGCCATTCTAAAGTATCACCTGCAACAAAACAAAATCGTCCAACCAATTGACTACAATCATCGGAACCAATATTACCATTTTCATCCTCGCAATCATCACCATACCAAATAACACCTTGNACGGTTCCAGGACAGTGATCATTACCATAAATATCCCAATATACATAGTTCCCGCTAGCATATACAGCCGTAGGACTTAAGCAAGGCCATGAAGCAGTTACAACAAATTTATCTGCAGTTAAATTATTGTTTTCCCAAGGAAAATACATCCTATAATGAGAGTTAGTAGTTAAGNTACTNTCGTTTGTATTAGTTGCAATATCTATAGGATANAGTTGTTCTGGATGGCATGCATTTGCTATGCCATCACTGCAAATATAAAGGCATGAGTCAATGTAGTCTGGGCATGTTCGAACAGCTAGGGTGTCTAAACTCTGAGCAATATTGATTTTACCGCTTATTGTAATTGTTGGTTCTCCAAATGAGAAACAAATAGATAATAGAGTGAAAAGAAATCTAAACATATAGTACTGCGGTCAAGGAAATTTTATTATTTCCTCATAGATATAATTTGCTACAAATTTATTTCCTANAAAAGAAAAATGATAATTGTCCTCTAGAAAATAGGATGAAAACAATTCTGGATTTTCATCTCGTAATTCTTCTAGTCTATCGAAAACGTTTATTACAATTATTTCTTTTTCGATAGAGTCCAGTACAAATTGTAAATTATCTTTATCATCAATTGGACAGCGTTGATGGGTTAGAGGTACAACAAAAAGGTTTATATCCCTTTTATCACACTCTTGTTTTAATATGTTAATTAACTGAATAGAAATTTCTTTACCTCTNGGATGTTCTTTTTTCTTTACAGTTTGAATGTTATAAAACCAAAATTTTGGAAAAAACANACCTACTATTTTATGAATAACAAGACTATATCCTCCGACTTTGTGTAATAATGAATAATTAAAATTTAAATTATCTGAGAATTTCTTAGGATCAATTTGAATTAATTTTGTTCCATCATCCTCAATAATAAAGTAAGGTTTTTGAATTTTATGAAAAGTACTGTAATTACATCGGTTAATATCATCTGGGATAAAACAAAAAAAGAGATCAGATATTTTGTAGTTTTGGATGATATCCATAGACCTTAAATACATTTGGTCAATTCCATATGCTTGTACTCCTCCGTTTATAACTTTATTATTTTTAATAGATTGAAAAATAGATGGAAAAGTATTTCTATCATCCACACCATCGCCAAATGTGAATGAATCACCTGAGAAAAGTATTGCTTTTTCTGTAATGCTAATAGATTCTGCAGGATAATTTTTTCTAAAGTTGTTTTTATCAATTGTGATTGTATGTGGTGGTGTATTTTTTTTAAATGTTCCTGTTTTTGGAGACCATCCCAGTTTATAATCTAGTTTTACTGGGGATCTTTCGACATCCCAAAGACCTTTCACTACCCAATTTTGGACTCTAAAAGGAGCACCGTCTATTCCAAAAAAATATAGACGAAAAAGCAATTCTATGATTAATAAAGAAAAAAGAAGGGAAAAAAGAGTTAATGAAGTATTTATTAAAACTGTTTTAAAATTTTTCAAGATTTCAGGTTATTCTAATTTGAATAAAAGTAATACTTTTGCTTAATTCAAAAGAAACTACTAATAAGTTAATTGCATTAAAGTTAATCTATCTTTAGAGTTAAAGAAAGAATGTTTAATATATTTGGATATTTTGAAATATAACTTTGTATGTAAGTCTTCATAAAATTAAAGGTTCATATTTTTATAATTCAACATTCTTTTAGATACCTTGTAAAGAAACTAAAAAATGATTTATACTTTAAAATTAAATAGCTTTTTTAAAAAGATAATATTTTTTATTTTAATTTTTTCTCTGTCATTTACGGTTGTTGAATTATTTTTAAGAAGTGTTTCATCACAGCATGGTCATGTATTAAGATTGTTAAATAGGCCATGGTATACGATACTTCCTTTAAACGTACCTGATAAAAGTTCTTATAAGAAAGAGCAAAAAATCAAATCTACTTCATACAGAGTTTATGATCCAATGTTAGGATGGAAAATAAATAGCAATGGAGAACAACCCCCATTATATTTTTCAAGTTCATATGGTTCAAGAGTTCCAAAAAGTGAATATCAAATGGAAATAAATTCTAGAAAAGCGGAAATTATCACTATAGGAGACTCATTTACCCATGGAGATGAGGTATTTTGTGAAGAGTCTTGGCCATATTTGTTAGGCCAATTAAGAAATGAAAAGGTTGTTAATTTAGGTGTCTCGGGATATGGCATAGATCAGGCTATCCTTAGTTATCTATATTCTCCTATTGAAACAGAAACCGTTGTTTTAGGAATCATTCCAGGAGATTTTGAAAGGGCAACAAATATTGTATACAAAGGTATTTACTACGGTGGAAATAAATCTAAACCTATGTTTTATTTTAAAGATGATGGATCCTATGAGCTGAAAAATCAACCGTGCCTTTCTGGAATGGATTTATGGAATGAATTTAACTTAGGGGTGAAAAGTGATTTTTTTAAAAATGATAAAAGCTATAGTGATGTTTTGTTTAAAAAAGGACTTTTAAACAAATTACTTTCTTTTAGAATTTTAAAAATGCTGAAGTATAGGTATGATTACATCAAGCCACCGATCTACTTAAAAATAAATGATGATCCTAATTATGATTATATTCTTAAAATATTAAAAGTGTTTTATGAAGAATGTGGAAGAAATAAAGATTTTCCAATTATTTTACTTTTAGATAACAATAACACTTTTTCTGACAGAAAAAAATATCAAATGCCATGGAATCATATTATTGCAGATTTAAAGGAAATAGGATTTTTTGTTATAGAGCCTTCTAATAAAATAGTAAGAATGTATAATAAGGATCCATTAAGTATCATCAACGAAGGCGGAGTACATTATACACCATTGGCCAATGAAATAGTTGCCGAATATGTTCATGAAAATTTAAAAAGTCACTTCAATAAAGTAAGATAGTTTAGCTTATGTATTCTCTTTTGATTTATAATATGGTTTTGTAATAAAAATGACTCAAGCTAAGTCGATTTAAGATATAAATAGAATGCGCCCTTTTTTCATTATATTTATTTTTTTAATGAATTTTGTATTTTCACAAAGAGTTGTAGGTTATTACCCACAATGGGTTGTAGGTAATCTTCCTCCAAGTGAAATAGATTTTAATGTTGTTACTCATGTAATACATTCTTTCGCATGGCCGAATGAAGATGGAAGTATCTCATCATATGATGGGATGTTTGGATCTGACATCAGTAATATAATTCATAATCAAGGTGGTAAATTTCTTCTCAGTTTAGGAGGATGGGGAAACCATGCTGGCTTTGAAGTTATGAGCGGAGATCCGGTGCTACGTGAATTGTTTATATATAACCTTGTAAGTATTCTGTTAGTTAACAATTATGATGGTGTTGACTTAGACTGGGAATTTCCTGATTCAAACACCGATAGAGAAAATTTAAATTTATTGGTAAGCGATATGGATTCCATATTTTTTAGTATAAATCCCGAATGGATTATTTCCATGGCGATACCAGTATCCAATTGGTGGGGTCAGTGGCATGATTTTGAGTCTTTAGAACAGCATGTAGATTTTTTTAATGCTATGACATATGGTACTCATGGAGATTGGTCAAGTCATGTGGGTCACTTAGCACCTCTCTATCCATCGCCTCCTGATGATTTAGATGGCTCATGTGATGAGAATATGAATTATTTACATTTTTCTAGAGGAATACCAAAAGACAAAATAAATATGGGTATGCCATTCTGGGGTTTAAAATGGGAGGCTTCGAATATTAATGAACCATTTGCGAACAATAGCGAAAACATTTTTTATTATGATATCCCTGAATTAATAAATAATGGATGGTCATATCACTGGGATGGGGATGCTTTATGCCCTTATCTTGTTAAGGATGATGGAAGTCTTGTTATTACATATGAAAATCCTGAATCAATAGCTTTTAAATGCCAATATGTTATTGAAGAGGGTTTAGGAGGGGTTATGATATGGGCTCTATCATATGATAAAACAGAATATGGGCAGGAATTAATCCATACTATTTCCGAGAATTATTTAAAATCTTTTCAGGAAAAAGTGGCTATACCAAGATTGATATCTCTGAGCACCTATCCAAATCCCTTCAATCCACTTTGTTTTATAAAATTTCAATTAGAAAAGAGTCACTTTGTAAAAATAAAGGTACATGACTTGTTAGGTAATGAAATCCAATTATTAAATAATAAAACTTTACCAAGCGGTGAGCATAGGTTATTGTGGGATGGTGAAAAACATGCAAGCGGTTCTTACTTTATTAATGTTGAGTACGATCAAAATGTAATTTCTCAAAAAGTTACTTTGATAAAATAATATTTTTCACATAAATAGATATTTAGTAATTGTCCCACCATAAAGGAAATTGTTTATTTAATGATGTTTTAGAAAGTATCTCACCTATTTGGGGGGTAAGGCAATTCAACCCTTTTTCTTCAGCTATTTTTTTTGATTCTTTTACAGGTTCGTCCCAAGGATGCAATGCCAAGATAAATCCTCCCCAATGAATGGGCATAAAATATTTACTTTTTAGATCGATTGCAGCTGTAACTGCTTGCTCAGGAAACATATGAGAATATTTCCATGCTAAGTTATATTGTCCACAATCGATTAAAGAAATATCAAAAGGTCCATGTTCTTCTCCAATTTTTTTAAGGTGCCTTCCATATCCACTATCACCACTAAAATAGATCTTTACAACTGATGATTTTATTGCCCAAGAGCTCCAGAGGGTACTATTTCGGTTCAAAGGTCCTCTTCCAGAAAAGTGCCGAGCAGGAAGACATACAAATTCAAGGTCCTCGATTTTATAAAATTCTTCCCAGTTCATCTCGTGGATTTTTTGTTCTTTAACATTCCAACTTCTTAAATGACTGCCAATTCCTAATGGGACTAGAAAGGTTTTGACTTTGTCTTTTAATATTTTGATTGTTGAAAAATCCAGGTGGTCATAATGATCGTGAGATAAAATTACAAAATCGATGTATGGTATTGATTCTGGATTTATTGGTAATTCATTATTGAATCTTTTAAGACTTGGTATTGATATGGGAGATGCATGGCTACCCAGCATTGGGTCTAGTAAAATAATTTTTTCATTTATGCTGATTAAAAATGCAGAGTGACCTAACCATGCTATTTGATACTCTTTATCTTCCAATTGAATAAAAAAAGAATTATCAATTTTTTCAGTTTCAAGATTTTCTGGTTTTCGTAGAGAATCGCTTTTAAAAAAATCCCAAGTTGAAATTTCTCCAGTCATGAGCGGAGTATCTTCAGAATTAATAAACATTCCATTGTCAAAGTTTGTAAGCTTTTCGTAGTCAATTTTTTCTTTTTTTGAGGGGTTTGATCCAAATTGAGGTGCTAAGTTTAAATAAGAAACACTTGTTACAGCCGTAGTTGCCAAAGCATACCCTAAGTATAAAAAGAAAGTTTTGATCATTAAAAATTAAATATAAATAAAAAAGTGAATTAAATTTTAGAAAAAGAATATGATTCAACCAAACATTCTTCTCCTAAAAACACAATATAATTCTTTACATGAATATTTATTCATCTTGATTAGATTTTGTTAAAATGAAAAGTAAATATATCCCAATCCTAATATCTTATTTCTTTGCAATAATTTCATCTCAGGATTTGGAAGACCTGTCTTTTGGAGATGAATATTCTTTAGATATAGCTACATGGAATATTGAATGGTTTCCTAAAAATAATCAAATCACTATCGATTATGTAATTGAAATTGTTAATTCGTTGGAATTTGATATTTTAGGAATTCAGGAATTAGATGATACAACTATGTTTAATGAGATGCTAGACTCTTTGCCTTCTTATTCTGGTTACTATGAATCCAGTTGGTTTGCAGGTATAGCGTATATATATAAAACTAATTTAGTTGAAATTAATGATATATATGAGATCTATACCAATTCTCCTTTTTGGAATGCATTTCCTCGATCGCCTATGGTAATGGACCTTAATTTTGCAGGAGAGAATTATTTTATAATAAACAATCATTTTAAATGCTGCGGAGATGGTATTTTGGATTTAAATGATGAGTTTGATGAGGAAAATAGAAGATATACAGCGATGAATTTGCTTAAGGCATATATTGATGAGAACTTATCCAATGAAAAGGTTATTGTCTTAGGAG
>NZHK01000071.1 GCA_002691285.1 Fidelibacterota bacterium
ACCACTGTGGTGTCGAAGTAAATTGTATCTACCAAATCAATATTTTCAACATAGGAAAAATCATAATTATTATGATTATTTTGTAGTAGGAGAATCAGGAGAATATTCGAATGCACTACTCAACTACCCAACCACTAAGGGCAGGTCGGTTGGAATTCAAGGAGGATTTGGTTTTTTTGGTTCGATTGCATCCGATAGATTGTTATTAAAAATAGCTAGGTAATTTCTTTATATTATTATATGATATTTCGTTTCCTAATAATCGTTAATGTTTTTTCGTACTACGTGCTAAAGGCTGATTGTTCCGATCTCACTTATGAGGAATGTATATACTGGTCAGGATATTGTGAGTGGAATGAAGACACTGGATTATGCCAAAATCTTGCTGGTGGTGGAGGTGATGATGACATTCAATTTGGTCCCTATCAGTTTGATTATTTAACAGAAGCTGATAGTATTAGAGGGAGTGAATTGTACAATGGGACTTTATTGTATTTTCCGCTAGATGCCAATCCTCCATATTCAAGTATTGTACTTATTGATGCATTTGGTGACGAGTTTGGTTTGCAAAGTTGGGCTCGTTATTTTTCTTCTTATGGCTTCATAGCGATGACGATAGGGAATTTTGATAGATCAACAAGGGATGGTAATTCTGAATGGGACTATGCAGACAGGGCTTTAGGATTATTAGATGCTATTGAAACCATTAAACAAGAAAATACTAGAGAGCTTTCTCCCTTGTTTGGTCAGGTAGATACAATCAGCTTTGCAGTTTCAGGCTACTCTACTAGTGGGGGGGGTGCTCATACGGCTGCGACAATGGATTCAACTCTCAAAACTGCTATCCTACTAAACCCTGCAGTAGCATTTTTAGATTCTATAAATTGCCCAGCAGAAACAGATTACTATTGTCTTATTGAAGAACATTTAGATCATGATGTGCCTGTTTTAATTTTTGCCGGTGAAAATGAATATGATGAACTTGTAGATCCAGATGACCCTACTTATTCAAATATGTGGGCATTGCCGCAATATGAATATGTTCCGGAAACAACAGATAAAACATATTTTGAATCTGCTGGTGAGGGGCATGGTTCATCAGTTTTTCCAGCCGGAGATGTCGCAGATTACTCGTTAGCTTGGTTAAATTATTTTTTATTGGATGAGCAATCATATTGCGATTTTCTAATTGAGGCACCTCAAACCACTTCACAATTTTTTACAACGTTACAATGTTCTAGTACCATATCATATGATATTAATAATGATGGACAGATTAATAATCAGGATTTAGTTATAGTTGTTTTATCTATAGTCAATAACAGTCAAACTGAACATAGTTCGGACCTAAACTTTGACTCATCAGTAGATATTTTTGATTTACTTCTTCTTTCTGATTATCTCCTAGATTTGTAAAGCAAGCTTTTAACTAATATTGGAAACAATAGTTAAAATATAGGATTAGATTTTGATAAGTTTTAAAAAATGGAATCTTTTTTTAACATTTGGTCTTTTTCTATCAGTTCCTTTCTGTCAATCATTACAATCCCTTCCAGAAAATATGCCATTACACACGAAATTACTATGGGGTGAAAGTGGATTGTTTAGGAAAATTAAACTCGCTCCCGAAACCAGACAAAAAGAGTTGCAACTCAGAGTGAAGATGCTTCAACTTCATCAAAAAATTGCCTTGGGTTCCTTAGGAGCCTTTTTTTATCAATCTTACTTAGGGAAGCAGATGGTAGATGGGAATTATAGATACTATGATTTGCATTCTAGTATGAGCAAGGTAGTGTGGTCTTCATATATGACAAGTGCGGCACTCAGTTACTTTGCGCCACCTGGGATGAAATACTCTAAAAAACTAAGTTCCATGAAGATTCATAGACTTCTTTCTTGGGTTCATTTTGCTGGAATGGCCTCGATACCCTTTTTAGGATATAATATTCATAACTCTGGTGATTACGATANAGCTGTTACTCTTCATCAGAATGTAGCCTATGTTACTCTTTTTTCTATGTCTCTTTCAGCTTTATTAACCTTTTTACCATATTAATATGAATTTTTTTTTATTAAGTATTTTTTTTCTTTCTTTTTTAAATGCGTCCAATTACAAAGTTGAAAAAAGTCAAATAACATACTTAGGCGATCATTACCTTCATAAATGGGAAGGATCTACTAGTGATATAACTGGTAATGTTCTCTACGATGATAAGACAAAACAATATAATTGCTCTGTTACGGTACCTTTAAGTACTTTTTCTAGTGGTAATGACAGTAGAGATTCTAATATGCTCATTTACTGTAAAGCATTTGATTTTCCCGATATTATCTTTGAGTCTACATCAATTCAGGTAAATACAAATTCGTTAGCCATCAAAGGCATCATTGAGTTTGCAGGTAGAAAAAAAGAAATAAAATCTGTTGCCCAATTGAATACTCTTCAGGATAATCATTTTTCTATTGAAGGTGAGTTTGGGATTATGCTATCAGAATTTGATATCGAACGACCCAGTCTTCTGTTTGTAAAGATGGAAGATCTTGTAGTAATAAAATATTCAATCCAAGGAGTAAAGAATGAATAGACGAGATTTTTTAACAACCTCTAGTAAAGTTGCCTGTGCTTGCGCGCTAGGTGCAGGGTCGCTTCTTATCAATAGCTGTTCTAATCCAAATGAGTCTACTACACCCATAGATTCAACTGGCGTAGAATTAGATTTTGACCTTACAACAGATGAATTTGTTCCACTACAGATTGATGGAGGATCTGTTGCTACAGGATCCAATGAGATTGATTCAGCNGGTTTNTTNTTGCTTCGNTCNGGNNATAATATNAANGCATTTACAAGNAGATGNACTCATCAAGGTGTTCAATTAAATGCATTCTCGGACGGCGTTTCTGTTTGTGCCTATGGGCATGGAGCGCAGTTTAATTCAAANGGGCAGCATATATCTGGTCCTGGGGATGGATCCTTNAAATCTTANGATACGTTGCTTGACGAAAATATCTTGACGGTATATGGAGGTTAATTTTTCAATCTTTAATAAATGTATAATTAAATAGAACTTCAAATTTGTTTTTTGGGAAAAACCATTTAGTCCTTTTNGTTTCTACTTTTTNGTTATATTGTGGTAGTTCACCAAAAAATCTTCATGTTCCCGCTTTATTCTCTGATGGTATGGTAATACAGAGAGATACAACGGTCGCTATTTGGGGAGAAAGCACTCCAGAAACTAATGTCTACTTATACCCCTCTTGGGGGAAAAGTANAACTATAAAATCAGATAAAGATGGTCGATGGGAAACTCATCTAGAAACTACCAGTGATCAAAATGCCCACTCTCTTCAAATAAAATCAGGTAAAGATAAAATTTTCATTAACGATATTCTTNTAGGAGAAGTTTGGCTTGCATCTGGACAGTCNAATATGGAAATGGATTTTGATTATTGTTGCAACTCAACCGATAGCGCTCAGCAGGTCCTTAGTAATGATATCTTCAATAACATTCGTATGTTTAATGTAAAAAAAAGATATAGTCTACATCCTTCATCAGATATAGATGGTCGATGGGTAGAGGCAGTAAAAGATTCAATAAAATCTTTTAGTGCAGTTGGTTATTTCTTTGCAAAAAAACTACACAATACTTTAGATGTTCCCATCGGAATAATTCATTCNAGTTGGGGTGGCACTGACGTGGAGTCCTGGATAAGTAAAAACAATCTAAAATCGATAAAAAAATTTGAAAAAAGATTTATTACTGCTCAAAAAATCGAGAAAACAAAGATCAGTGAGGATTGGTTTTCCAATTTGAAACAGGTAAAGATGCCTTCAGCTGGGTTTGATTTAATGCTTGGAACGTATTTTGAAAGAAGTGATCCATCTATAGATTATCTTAATTATTTTCTTGAGGACTGGAAGAAAATTGATTTCGAGGATGAAGGTAAAATTCTAATATTGGATAATTATGATAATTGGCCAGAGTTAGAATTGCCTGGTTCTCTTCAAAATATAAATGGGCTTAATGATTTTAACGGGGTGTTTATCATAAAAAATGAATTTTTTGTTGAGAGCATTTATAATAATTATAGTATTGATATGGGAGAACTCTCTCTTGGTTGGGCTGGTGAATTAAGTGAATTCGATTTTTATGTCAATGGGACAAAAATTGGTTCAACGTTTGGAGATGAAAATTCTACTTACTCAAGTAAGCTAGGTGAAAAATATCGTAAGCAGTATAAGACATATCCGTTTAAGTATAGATTAAAACAGGAGATACCAATTGAAAATATGAAAACTGGGCGAAATGAAATCGCAATTCGAGTGATTGGTTCTGGACAAATTTCACCTATAACAATTTCTTCCAAAGGATCTGGAATTCAATTTGAAAATAAATGGAGATTTAAAGTTTCTGCAGAGATTTATAAACAGTTAAATGATTATTCTTATCCTTATATGTCCTTTTATCTTTACAATAAACCTAATTTTAGCCTAGCTGATCGTCCTCCAATTGTTTCATATAATTTTAATGAACCAAGCACTTTATTTAACGGAATGATAAGTCCTTTGATTCCATATACGATGAAAGGTGTGGTGTGGTATCAAGGAGAAAATAATGCATTTAGGCATGAAGAATATGGTGAATTATTTTCCTTNCTAATTTCAGATTGGAGAAGCAAATGGGATAATGATTTTTCTTTTTATTATGTTCAGATCGCTCCTTATTTTAATTATTATAATAGTAATGCCCCACTTAGAGAGGTGCAAAGAAAAGCTCTGGAAATTCCAAAAACAGGTATGGTTGTAACGTTAGATATAGGAGAAAAATATGATATTCATCCATCAAACAAACATGATGTAGGATTTCGTTTAGCCAAATTTGCCCTTAAAAATGAGTATAAAATAGATCTGATCGATTCGGGGCCACTTTTTATGAATCAATCGGTTCATGAGGATGTGATAAAAGTATTTTTTAAGCATCTTGGAGATGGATTAGTTTTAGATGAAAATGGATATTCGGAATTTGAAATTGCAGGGATTGATAAAAAATATTTTGTAGCAGATGTTGTAAATCAAAATGATTTTTTGGAAGTGTTTTCAGATAATGTTAAAAATCCCTTATATGTCAGATATGCATGGTCAGATACTAGTTCTGCATCCTTATTTAATTCTGAAGGATTGCCAGCATCATCCTTTCATACTGAAAATGAATAGTTGGTTTTATCTAGCCATTTAAATTTATATTTTAACAAATGAGAAAAGCTTTATTTATAGTATTACTTTTTTGTTTTTCATGTAAAAATAATCTGTTTAATAAATTAGATAAATCTTTAGAAAACGGAATCTCAAAAAAAGAAGCGATTAAGAGAGTACCTTCAGAACAACGAATTGCGATGGAGTGGTTAATTACCCATATGCCAGAAAATGACAAAAAATCTCTTTCTTTAGAGTTTTTAATTACTAATTCAGAGTATGCATTCAAAACGAAAGAGCATTTTTCTTGGGCAAAGCACGTTCCAGATCAAATTTTTCTTAATTATGTGTTGCCTTATGCTAGTTTAAATGAAAGGAGGGATGAATGGAGAAAAGATTTTTTTTACAAATTTTCTCCATTGGTAAAAAATGCCAACTCTGCTTATGAAGGTGCTGTAATTTTAAATAATAAAATTTTTGAGATGGTTGGAGTAGAATATTCAACAAAGCGTCCAAAAGCTGATCAGTCACCATATGAAAGTATTGAAGCTGGATTGGCCTCATGCACGGGTCTTAGCTTTTTACTGATTGATGCTTGTAGGAGTGTTGGTATACCTGCAAGATTTGTTGGTACTCCAATGTGGCATAATGATTCAGGTAACCATTCATGGGTTGAAATTTGGGATGGAGGATGGCATTTTACTGGTGCAGCTGAGCCTGTTGAAAACCAACTAAATCAGGTATGGTTTGCTGATTTGGCTAGTAAAGCAAAAACAGGCGATATGAAATATGGAATTTTTGCAGCAACTTGGAATAAGACCGATTTATATTTCCCAATGGATTGGCTTCCAGGTATAAAAAAGTATAATGCTGTAGATGTTACAGATCGATATTTGACTCAAACTAAAATTGATTCTGGATTAGTTGCTGTAAGTATTCGTGCATTAAATAATTCAGGTGAAAGAGAATCTGTTGATATAATTGTTACGGGTGAAAATAATTATTTTTTTGAAGGCCAAAGTAAGAATGAAACTTATGATTTGAATGATCACTTGACTCTTTTCCTCCCAAAAGGGAAAGTATTTACTATAAAATACAAAAATGATTCTCAAATTTTAGAAGTAGAAAATGAATGTCTTGTAAGCTTATCAGTAAAATAATTTTACATTATTTTAATAAAGGTGTTTTGACTCAATATTATATAAGTGCAAATTATAGTATAAAAATAAATAATTTTAGTAAGACATGAATAGAAACTTAATAATTATCGCATTAATCTTTTTGGCAGTAATAACGAGACTATTACCTCACCCGCCAAATTTTACCCCTATTGCTGGCATGGCTTTATTCGCTGTAAATAGGTTTTCTGATAAAAAACTAGCTTTTTCCCTTCCTATTTTTTGTATGATTGTTACTGATATTTTTCTTGGGTTTCATTCAATTACTCCTTTTGTTTACATGTCAATAATTGGCATTTCATGCATTGGGCATTTTTCTAAAAAAATAAATAACGTTGCAATTTTGAAAAGTTCGATATTGTTTTTTTTCATATCAAACTTTGGTGTGTGGCTTTTAGGTTATCCTAATACATTAGCTGGTTTCATAAGTTGTTATACCTTAGCTCTTCCCTTTTTTATAAATACAGTTCTAGGAGATTTTTTCTTTTTCCATTCCCTGAATGTTAGTTTTGATAAGATAGAAGAAAGGTACCCATCGTTAGCCTCATAAATTCATTATCTTATCTTTTCTATTAACAAAATATTACATCCTTGCCAATTGTTGACTTTACTGGGTAAAGTAATTTATAATATAGATAGTCCTATTAGAGTAAGATCGTGAATATTAGAAGTATAAGAGCAGTCCTATTTTTGTCTTTAATCATGTGCTTTGAGATTAACGCACAATCCTTCGGGCAAAATAAGGTCCAGTACAAGGTCTTTGACTGGAACTACATCCAAACATCTCATTTTGATATATATTATTATGACGGTGAGCAAGATTTAGCAGAATTTGTTGCTGATGTTGCTGAAGATTCCTATGAACAAATTTCTATCCATTTAAGATGGAATCTAAAAAATAGAGTATCAATTATGGTCTACAATTCTCACAATGAATTTCAGCAAACAAATATTGTAAGACCGTACATGCGAGAAGGGGTTGGGGGAGTTACAGAATTGTTCAAAAATAGAGTAGTTTTTCCTTTTGAGGGTAATTATGAACAATTTCGGCATGTCATTCATCATGAGCTCGTGCACGCTATGATAAATGATATGATTTACGGTGGCAGAATGCAAAATATTATTTCTAGTCGTGCAAAAATTAGAGTTCCAATTTGGTCAAATGAAGGGTTAGCTGAATATTTAAGCTCAAATTGGGATACAAAAGCTGATATGACAATGAGAGATATTGCTGTTCACGAGAGAATGCCTTCCGTAAAAGAATTAAATTACTTTATGGCTTACAAAGGTGGACAATCCCTATGGCGGTTTATTACTGGGAAATATGGAAGAGAAAAAATAGCAGATGTTTTTCGATCAATGAAACGTACTCAAAATGATGAAAAAGGATACGAGAGCGCACTCGGTATGAATTATGATGACTTAACAAAACAATGGCACAAGTATTTGAAGAAGGAATACTGGCCGGATGTTAAGGATAGAGACCCAATTGAGGATATGTCCGAAAAATTAACAGATCACAAGAAGGCAAATAACTTTTATAATGTAAGTCCAGCACTTTCCCCAGACGGAAGTATGGTAGCGTTCCTTACGGATCAAAATGGGTACTTTGATATTCATATTTCAGATGCTATGACAGGGAAACGTATTAAGAAGCTTATAAAAGGTAATCGATCTGTTGATTTTGAAGAGCTAAAGTGGTTACAGCCAGGTTTGTCCTGGTCACCCGATAGTAAAAACATTGTTGTCGCTGCTAAAGCAGGAAGGAGCGATGTCCTTCATTTTATAGATGTAGAAACAAAAAAAAGTAAAAAATATGAATTAGGTTTGGATGGAGTCTTTTCAGCAGCATGGAGTCCTAATGGTAGTGATATTGCATTTGTAGGTCAGTTAGGTGCTTCAAGTGACATTTATATTTTTAATTTAGATACAGAACAAAAAAGAAAAATTACGGATGATGTTTTTTCAGATTCATACCCCTCATGGAATAGCGAGGGTACTGAAATTGCATTTGTATCAGATAGAGGAAGTCTTATTTCAGGTGAATTTGATGGGGAAATGTATAATCATGACTATGGACAAACAGATATCTATATTGTTAATGCAAATGATGGTTTTATAAAAAGAATTACAGAAACAAAATATAATGAATCTCATCCTGTTTGGGCTAATACTAAGGAGGCATTGCTGTACACTGCTGATTATAATGGTGTTTGGAATTTATTTTTACATCCGCTAGAAGCTGCTGGTCCTCTAAATGAAAATATTCAATATCCGATTACTAATGTTTTAACAGGTCTACAGCAGCCAACTATATCCAGAGATGATAACTCTCTTATTTTTGCAGGTTATTCAGGGATTGGATGGGATCTATATAGTTTAAACCAACCTCTAACTTTAAAAAAGAAAGTTGTAGCTCCAACTCAGTTTCATATGAATGATAAATTAGATCTTGAAGACATTGTAGATCTNAGACGCCATAAAAGCAATANTCGTTTATACCAAAATGAATCTGNATCATACTCAAATTGGGTTTTTGCCAGAGGATATGAGAACTTTAATGCTCCTTTGAAAGATAGCAAAAATGATTCTGAAACAATATCTTTAGATTCAACATATATTGATGGTCGTTACATTCCAAAATCATATAAAACAAGATTTACNCTAGACCTNGTAAGNGGAAANTTACAGCTAAGTAATGTTTTCGGAGCAACAGGAATGACATATTTTTCCTTTAGTGATATATTGGGAGATCATCAAATTGCATTTGGAACTGAAATGGTTTTGACTTTAGAAAATAGTGATTATTTTTTCCAGTATGGTTATTTAAAAAACAGGCTAGACTATTATTTCACTGGATTCCAAAATGCTAATTTTTTTCAAGTAGATTATTGGTCTCTAGTAAGGCTTCGCCATTATGGTATACAAACATCTATTTCTCATCCTTTCAGTCGTTTTCAGAGAATGGATTATGGGGTTTCTTGGCATAATATTAATTATACTAGATTAGTCCAAGACTATAATANTTTTGGGCAAGTTGAATATTTTCCAGAAGAAGATTCAACNTATTCAACTATTTTACCTTCATTAAGTTGGGTTTTTGACAATTCTGTCTATGGNTTTACTGGACCAATTGATGGTTTTAGAAAAAATACTACTATAACGGTTAGNCCCGGTTATGGATCTAATAAACTAAAATTTCAAACTATTAAATCTGATTTGAGAAAATATTGGCGATTTGGTCGTGATTACACTATTGCACTTCGAGGTTTTTTTGGAGCAAGTCTAGGAAAAGATAAACAAAAGTTTTTTCTAGGAGGTGTGCCTTATCTTATCGCTGGAANTGGAGAAACAAATGGTGTCGAGGATAGTGGNAATTTCAGAGATATAATTTTAGATGATGAGAACGAANCTCTAATACATGATATTTATTTTACTGAATATGCTTGGCCTTTAAGAGGTGCCCGATTTGGAGAAAGATNNGGANCTACAACATCCCTTATNAACTTAGAAGTTCGATTTCCTTTTATAAATTATTTAGCATTGGGATTCCCTTTAAAAATGATTTTTGGNAATATTCGTGGTCATGCCTTTGTAGATGTTGGAGCAGCTTGGGATGATAGGAGTGAGTTTTCAATTAAGGATTGGCCTTCCAGATATGGTNGCAACAATAAAGGTAATTANTCTCCAATTGTTATGACCTCAGGTTTAGGNACAAAAATCAACCTTGGTTATTTTCTCCTTAAAATTGAAGCGGCTTGGGATAAGAATATAAATGGGTATTCAAANCCTCAATGGTATTTTTCTCTTGGGCCCGATTGGTAAAATATAGAGTCTAGATAGTTAACATGATGAAATATGCCTAAATTGAAAAAAGTTTATCTCTGCAGTGCTTGCGGAGATGACTTCCCCAAATGGAATGGGCAGTGTCCTTCTTGCAAAGAATGGGGTACTTTATCTGACTTTACCATTTCAAAAAATAAAATAAAAAGAGATATTAAAGATTCCTATGCTTTGAATGATATTTTAAAAAATGAACCCGCAAAAAGGATGAATACCTCTTTAGCAGAGGTAGATCGTGTACTTGGAGGAGGGCTATTACCCGGATCTTTAATTTTATTGGGCGGCAGTCCTGGGGTTGGGAAATCAACATTAAGTTTGCATATCTGCTCTGAGTTGAATCAAAGGTCTCTTTATTTTTCTGCCGAAGAAAGCGAAGAGCAGGTTGCAATACGAGCTCGTAGGCTAGAAATTAAAACAGAAAATTTATTTTTATCTGGTGAAAGTGATTTGAATGGTATTATTACTCATTTAGAGCGTATGGAGCCAAAATTTGTAATTATTGATTCCATTCAAACTATTTTTAATTCGGATCTTGATTCTTTACCAGGTTCTCCAAGTCAAATTAAAGATTGTGGGCAAAAATTTTTAGAAATAGCAAAAAGTAAGGACATTACTATTTTAATTGTTGGACATGTTACAAAAGAAGGAACTATTGCTGGGCCTAAAATGCTAGAGCATATGGTTGATACGGTATTGTATTTGGAGGGGGATGATAGATATGATCATCGTATTTTACGATCTTCCAAGAATAGATTTGGGGCGACCCATGAAGTTGGAATATTTCAAATGGATGAGTCTGGTTTAAGTGAAATTAGAAACCCATCTGAAATCTTTTTGGAAGAAAGAAGTGCAAATGTATCTGGAACAAGCATATATCCATCACTTGAAGGGACTAGGCCGATTCTCATAGAAATTCAAGCTCTTGTAACAAATGCGAATTACAATACTGCGCAAAGAAATGTGACAGGGTTTAATTATAAACGACTAGGTATGCTTATAGCAGTTTTGGAAAAAAGAATTGGTCTTGCTATGGGGACAAAAGATATTTTTGTCAATCTAGTTGGNGGGCTGAAAATTGATGATCCAGCAGCAGACTTGTCCATTATTTCTGCTATCGCCTCTAGTACAATGGATAAATATATAGAAAAGGATATTGTCCTTTGCGGAGAAGTTGGGTTGACAGGCGAAGTAAGATCTATTAGTCATTTAAATCATAGAATAACAGAAGCGTTATCTTTGGGTTTTAAAAAAGCTATAGTGCCGTCTTTTGGTATGAAGGAAAAATTGAAAAATGTAGACATGGATTTATATCCTGTAAATAATGTTAAAGAAACATTCAAAATACTTTTTCAATAAATTTTGAAATTCAGTACTTATAAAACTGACTCCCAATGTAGAGCTCGAACAGGGAGCATAAATAATGATCATGGTAAAATTGAAACGCCTGTATTTATGCCAGTTGGAACAATAGGTGCTGTTAAAACTTTTTCTCCAGAAGAGCTTGAGTACTTTAATTCTGAAATTATTCTTGGTAACACATACCATCTTTTTCTTAGACCCGGGATAGAGGTCATTCAAAAAGCAGGAGGTCTTCATGCATTTACATCATGGCAAAAACCTATCTTAACCGATAGTGGTGGTTTTCAGGTCTTTTCGTTAGCTAAATTAAATAAAATTTCAGATGATGGAGTTGAGTTTCAAAGTCATATTGATGGATCGAGGCACCTTCTTTCACCTGAAATATCAATGAAAATTCNACGAAACTTAGGAGCAGATATTATAATGGCGTTTGATGAGTGCCCTCCAGGAGACTCTGACTTAAATACATTACAAAATGCAGTTGATAGAACTTCTAATTGGATGAGAAGATGTGCTCAATGGTTGCAAAACAANCCTCCTCTTTACAACTATAGGCAAACAATTTTCCCTATTCTGCAAGGAGGTGTNGATAAGTCGCTAAGGAGACAGAGTATAGATGAATTACTTCCTTATGCAGAATGTGGAATTGCAATTGGTGGTTTAGCAGTTGGTGAAGAAAAACAAGCTATGATGGATACGATAGAGCATTGCACGGAATTTCTGCCTAATTCACAGCCTCGCTATTTAATGGGAGTAGGAAAACCAACAGATATAATTAAAGCAGTAAGAAGAGGTGTGGATATGTTTGATTGTGTATTGCCTACACGTAATGGTAGAAACGGACATATTTTTACTTCTAATGGAGTGATAAATATTNGAAATCAAAAATATAAAGAAGATTTTTCTCAACTAGACTCTAATAGCTCTCACAAATGGGGGAAACAATTTTCTAAAGCATATGTGAGGCATCTTTTTAATATAAATGAAGTATTAGGAATTAGGATAGCTTCAACGTTGAACCTTGCTTATTACCAAAATCTTATGCTTAGTATTAGAAAAGAAATTAATAATTCAACGTTTAATGATTGGTCCCAAATCACTTTGAAAGAAATGGAAAATATGAAAGGAATGTAGTGGGGGAAGTTTTAGTTAGAGTAATTGATGCATATGTTTATTGTTATAATGAAGATAAATTAAGATTTTTAATTATGAAGCGATCAAAAACTAAAATATATGAGCATCTTTGGCAAGGTGTAGCGGGAAAGATCGAAAAAGGAGAGACGGCATCAGAAACAGCAATAAGAGAATTAAAAGAGGAGACAGGGCTTATTCCATATAGAATGTTTGTTGCTGATCATGTAAGTAGTTTTTATGAATCTAATTTTGATCGGATGAATATGGTGCCTGTATTTGGTATTGAAGTAAAAAGTTTGGATGTTATTTTGTCAGAGGAACACTGTGAATTTAGATGGACTACATTTGAAAAAGCATATAATATATTAACATGGAACGGTCAGAAGAAAGGTTTAAAAGTTGTCTATGAAATGTTAAATTCCAAAGATGAAAGAATAAAATGGTCAAAAGTATCAATAAAATAATAATAGGAGGATAAATGTTACTAGAAGGAACAAAAGCACCTGATTTCACTTTGGATGATCAAGATGGAAATTCTATCAGCCTTTCTGATTTTGCAGGACAAAACATACTGCTTTGGTTTTATCCAAAAGCTAGTACACCAGGATGAACAACTGAAGGTCAAGAACTCCGTGATGAGTTTCAAAATTTTCAAGACAAAAACACAATTATTCTTGGAATGAGTGCAGATTCTGTCAAGTCGCAAAAGAATTTTTGTGAAAAACAAAATTTCCCCTTTTCATTAATCTCTGATCCAGATAAAAGTACGATTAGAAAGTATGAAGCAATTGGCATGAAAAAAATGTACGGAAGAGAATATGAAGGGATTTTTAGAATTTCTTATTTAATCAATAAAGATGGGATAATACAAAAAGTTTATGAAAAGGTAAAACCTAAAGACCACGCTAAAGAAGTTCTTAACGATTTAGATTGAAAAAGTTAAAAATAAATAAAAAATCCGTCTTTTTTAAAACTTGAGTTGTTTAATTCATGATTTAAATATCCCATCATTACAGAATGACCTTTTATCTGCAGATCGTTTTTGGTTAAGTAGAAATCTGTAAGGTGGATTGGATTAGAGCCTATAGAAATAGCTGCGGTATTTTCTGGACAAATAGCAATATCATTTTTAGAAAATTTTTTCAAGTTTTGAAAATCATATCGTAATAAATAATCACCATCATGAGTATTAATGCTCAAATCCGGATTTTCTTTATCAAAAATACATCCCGAATAAATAGGTAATATCGCTTTAAATACTGCCCAAGCAGATGAGTCTGGTTCAAGATTGCAGTAAATTTTTGTTCTACTTTTTATGTCAAGAGCTTTTTGAATGCTGTTTGCATTAACTAGTAAGTTGTAATGAGACAGTTTTATTCCGTTACCAGTTTCAAAAGTGATGAGAGCTTCTTCACTAAGGTTAGGTTTGTATTTCGGATTATATTTTTCGGAAAAATTTTTTATTTCATTAAATAGACTAGTCTTATCAGATATAAATATTGGTTCATTCAACTGATTTTCTATTTTCTCATGATCTAAGTTAGCATTAATAACAGCTACTGCACCCAATTGCCAAATTCCATATAATAAAATTTCAGTTTGGGGATATTCAAGGGTAGGGATGATAATTGGATGTTTTGGTTTTGCTCCAATAGATTCTAACCAATTTGCTGTGCGCTGGATGTAATTGTAAAAATCAAGGTTTGTTAAATGTGGCTCATCTATAATTGTTTGTTTAGAATATTTAATATTTTGCCCTTCAATTAAAGAGCGCATTGAAGGATAGGGTATCATAAACTCTATTGGTTCAACGTTGCCAATACATTGAGCATTATAGATATTTTTATTAACTTTAAATAGCTTTGGATCTACATGGTCCATAGATAATTATATATAAAAAATTAATAGTTTAAACATCAGGTTTTATTGTACGAATTATATCAAAAGCATTAGTAGATCGAACGTAACCATTACCTGCAACTCTTCCTAAAGGTTGCAATTTATCAAGAATTATTCGTCCATTATCGTATACTTCATCATCAATATGAAATAGGATTATGGTGCCAATTACAATAAATCCACTTCCAGCATCATCTTTTCCAATCTGAACAATTTGATTTAAGATACACTCAAGACTGATTTTTGATTCGGAAACAATAGGTGGCTTTATTTTTTTTGATGGTAATGGTGACAATCCAGATTCTGAATATTCATCTATTTCTTTTTCGTAATCAGTGGAGCATTTCACCATCTTTTCTCCGATATCTTCGGATACGATATTTATTGAAAACTCTTTTGTGTCACGAATGTTAATTAAAGTGTCTTTTTCTTTACCATCCCAACTCCTTCGCGCTGGAGCAAACATGATAGTAGGTGGCCTCGAGCAAACGCCATTAAAATATGAAAAGGGGGCAAGGTTGTTGATACCATTATTTGAAGTTGTCGAAACTAAGGCTATTGGTCTTGGAACTATAGAACCAATCATTAGTTTATGTGTTTCTGAAAAAGGATGTTCAGCGGGGTCGTAAATCATTATTTAACCATGACAATGGGTAATCTTTATCATCAATTTCATTGATTCTAGATGTTGTTTTTAATGGTTTAAATGTATCAATCATTACAGCTATTTCATTTGTTTCTTTGGTACCAATTGATTCTTCAATTTTTCCAGGTTGCGGGCCATGAGGTAGTCCACTAGGATGGAAAGTAATTGATTCTTCTTCAATTCCCTTTCTGCTCATAAATTCACCTTTGGAATAAAATATAATTTCATCGGAATCTACATTACTGTGTGCATATGGAGCAGGAATAGCCTTTGGATGATAATCAAAGAGGCGTGGGACAAATGAACAAATGACAAATCCATTACTTTTGAATGTTTGATGAACAGGTGGTGGTTGATGGATCTTTCCAGTAATAGGCATAAAATTATTTATGTTTAAAATATATGGGAAATAATATCCATCCCATCCGATTAGATCGAATGGGTGGTATGAATAAGTGTAACTTTGAATTCCACCATTAACTTTTACCTTAACTTCTATTTCTTCATCGTTTCTTGGATTCTCAAAATTAGGTGTTTGTATATCTCTTTCACAAAAAGGTGCATGTTCTAGAAGTTGGCCAAATTCATTTCTATAGCGATCAGGTGTGGAAACAGGATGCTTAGATTCAATAATTAAAAAATGCATTTTTTCATTAATTTGGATTTGCCAAGTAACTCCTCTTGGGATTACAATATAATCGCCCTGGTTTATATCAAGACTCCCAAAATTTGATAAAAATTTTCCTTTGCCAGAATGAACAAAAATAATTTCATCTCTACGACCATTTCTATATAAGTATTTCATGGATTGAGTCATATGCCCTTTTGATATAATTATATCTTGATTATAGAAAAGAGGTGCTCTGGATGAAAGGTAATCTCCATCTAAATTTAATTTAGAGGTATAAAGATGGTGGGGGCGATGGGTTTGAAATTGCTCCTGTAATTCAAGTATTTTAAAATCTCCAACTTTATTTATTGCAGTGGGTGGGTGGAGATGATACACATTAGAGTATATATGGCTGAATCCACCTCTGCTAATAAGTTCTTCCCAATATAAATCTCCATTTTTATTTAGAAACTGAGTATGTCTTTTGGAGGGGATCTTTCCTCTTTTTTGATAAAAAGGCATTGTGAATTATACGATGGTATTTTTTAAAACACCTAAATCTTCAACTTCTAATTTTATAATATCTCCTTTTTTTATCCACCCTCCGGTGTTTTCTGGCCTTAGCTCAAGAATACAACCCGTTCCAACAGTTCCAGACCCTAAATAATCTCCAGGCATTAAATTAGTGTTCATAGATGCTCTTTCAATCATTTTAGTAAAAGGATGATACAAATCATTTGTATTTCCATCAGAAATCAAATTCCCATTTATATGGCAGGTCATTCTTAAATGGAGCTTACCATTATTATCCCATTTTTTTTCTAGTTCATCCGGTGTTACCATGAAGGGACCAAAGCTAGTTGCAAAATCTTTCCCTTTTGCGGGTCCTAAGCTCATAGCCATTTCCTCACGCTGAAGGTCTCTGGCAGACCAATCATTGCAAATTGTATAACCAGCTATATAATTATTTGCATCTTTCTGGTTTATGTCAGATCCACCATTGGCTATTATCACCGCAAACTCTAATTCAAAATCTAGTTCTTGAGTCCCTTTTGGATAGGGTATAGGAGCTCGATGACCATATACTGCTCCTGCATTGGAAAAGTAAAAAATAGGGATCTTAAACCAGTCTGGGTGCATATCAAGTCCTCTAAGTTTTCTAGCGGACCGAACATGTTGTTCAAATGCGTAAAAATCCCTAAAGGAAGATGGGTTGGGAACCGGAGCTAAAAAATTTATATCAGATTCTAATTGAGCAATTTGAAAACCATCTTTTGTTTTTACATTTAGATTTTCATTTAAAGAAGCATTATAAAGGTCTTTAAATTTTTTAAAGTTTTTGTTCCAGTCCTTTAGAGATTCTTTAATTGAATGGGGAAGATTTAAAAATCTATCATCATTATTTTTTTCTTGTAAAAATTTTGACAAATAAAGAATGTCTATAATATATTCTTCTTTCTTAAATCCATATCTTGGATCCTCATTACCTTCAGTTGTAAAAGTTGCTAATTTCATTTAGAGGTTTCCTCTCTTTTGTTGTTCTCGTTCAATCGATTCAAATAAGGCTTTAAAATTTCCTTTTCCAAAACTATTAGACCCTTTTCTTTGAATTATCTCAAAAAAAAGAGTTGGCCGATCCTGAAGAGGTTTGGTGAATATTTGTAGCATGTAACCATTTTCATCAGAATCTACAAGTATCCCTAGCTGAGAAAGCACATTAATGTCTTCATCAATAGGGCCCACTCTATCTGTAAGTCTTTCATAGTATGTGTCAGGAGTTGGTAAAAACTCAACTCCATTTTTTCTCATTAGTTTTACTGTTGTAATGATATCTTTTGTTGAAAATGCCAAATGTTGGATTCCAGCAGTTTCATAATAATCAATAAACTCTTGGATTTGAGATTTTTTTATTCCGTCTGCTGGCTCATTAATTGGCATTTTTATTTTTTCATTATCATTAGCCATTACTATGGATCGCAAGGAAGAATACTTTGTATTGATATCTTTATCATCAACAGTCCAGAATCGATGCCAGTTAAATACTTTTTCATAAAAATCACATACTTTTTTCATTTCCCCATCTGGTTGATTGCCTACTATATGATCAATATGTACTAAACCTGATAAAGTAGAATTAGAATTTTTAGAGATTTGAAATCCTGGCAAAAATATACCCTTATAGTTTTTCCTTTCAACAAAAGTATGTATAGTATGTCCAAAAGTTTGAATTGCAGAAATAACAGCTTCACCATCATCATCTTTTATCTCAATGGGCTCTAATGCGCTCGTAGCCCCACGGTCAATTGATGTCCTCCAGGCGAGCTCAGAATCATCGACTGTAAATGAAACATCTTTAATACCATCTCCATGTATATCTATATGGGATCCAATTGGGGTGTTTTTCTGTAAGGGAGATGTAATTACCAAATATATTTTATTTTGATTCAGCACATAGCTGACTCTATCTCGAACTCCTGTTTCTAATCCACGGTAAGCTATCAATTCGAATCCCATTGTAGTCTGATAATAATGAGCAGTCTGCTTTGCATTACCCACGTAAAATTCACAATGGTTAAACCCGATGATTTTATAATCGATTTTTTTCATAATATAATTTTTAATTGAGATATTAATCTTTTGTTTTCTTCTTTTAATCCAGTAGATATACGAATGTAGTTAGGCCATCCAAAAGATTTGAGGTGTCTAACAATAATACCTGCTTCCATTAGTTTATTTACAATGTTTCTTGCTTCATCTTCAGATTCCCAAATAGTAGTTATAAAATTTGCTGCAGATGGTAAGAATAACACTCCTAGTTTGCCAAACTCATTTTGTAGATATTGTAGACTATCTTGATTTGCTTTAACTGTCCTTTTAAGAAAATCTAAATCTTCTAAAGCAGCGCATCCAGCAATTTGCGCAGGAATTGAGGGTTCGAAAGGTACCTTTACTTTCATCAAGTTTGATATCAAATCATGGTGCGCAAACCCATATCCTATTCTTAAACCACCAAGTCCATATGCTTTTGAAAAACTCCTCAGTGTAATGACATTATTATATCTATAGTGCATTGAATCTGGATATTCTGGAATATTTTTGGCGAATTCAAAATAAGCTTCATCAAGTATTATCAAAGCTCTAGGGGGTACATATGAATAAAACTCATCAAATTCATCTTTGGTTACAAAAGTTCCCATAGGGTTGTCTGGATTTGCAATATAGATAATTTTTGTATAATCATTAATTTTTTTGGCCATCCCATCGAGGTCATACCGGCTATCTTTCATTGGAACCCAATTTGTTAATCGGCCAGAGGAATTTGCTAATACTTTAAAGCCAATAAATGAATTTTCAGAACCTATCAATTGGTCATCATTTAATAAAAATGTCCTCATAATTGTTGACATTATGCCTTCAGATCCTGCTCCAATCACAACATTATCTATTTTTACATTAAAATTTTTTGCTAATTTTTTTCTTAAATCATATCCAGATGCATCTGGATATCGATGAAAGTTATGAATGTTAGACTCTATTGCATTTATTGCTTTGGGAGATGGTCCAAGGGGGTTCTCATTAGATGCTAATTTGATAATGTTGCTAATACCAAGCTCCCTTTTAACTTCTTCTATTGGTTTTCCAGGCTTATAGCTTGATAGTTTTTTTATATAAGAAGGGACAAGAGGCATTGAATATTATTGTAAATTATTTTTCAAATTTACACAATATTATATAATATTTACCTTAACTCAATAATGAAATTAAAAGATACCTTAACCTCAGCAATATTCGTTGCTCGCCCCAATCGTTTTATCACAATAATTAATGTTAATGGGAATGAACATAAGAGTCATCTTCCAGATCCAGGTAGACTTAAAGAGCTACTGGTTGTTGGATGTAAATTGTGGGTAAGATACGTAAAAAATAATTCAAATAGAAAAACTAATTATGATACCGTGTTTGTTGAGCATAAAGGACAACTAATATCTTTAATCTCAACTCTACCAAATGCATTTGTAAAAGAATCTTTGATGACAAACACATTACCCATGTATAGAAAATATAGATTAATTAAACCTGAAGTCGCAATTCAAAATCACAGGATAGACTTTTTACTTGAGAATCAAAATGGAGATTTTTTTTATTTAGAAGTCAAGTCGGTTACTTATGTACAAAATGGAGTCGCAAAATTCCCTGATGCGGTGACCAGAAGAGGATTCTTACATTTAAAACTGCTTCAAAAACTAATATCACAAGGATATCAAGCAGGAGTCCTTTTTGTGTGTCAACGTCAAGATGCATCCTCTTTCCAACCAATGTGGGAAAGAGATCCACATTTTTCATCTGCTTTGGTAGAAGCATATTCTAAAGGTGTAAAGATAAATTGTATAACACTTAACATCTCTAAATCAGAAATTACATTTAATACAGAGATATCTTTAAATTTAGAGAAGCCTAATTTAAAGAGTGGATAAAAAAATTACAGATTTTAGAAATAAGATTAACTATGTAGCATTTTTATTATTTTTTTCATGTGCTGCTATTATGTCCCCTCCAGGAGGGGCTAAAGATGAAACACCTCCTGAGCTAACAAGTACTATCCCAAAAAATAAAGCAACTAATTACAATGGCAATCAAATAGAATTAATCTTTTCAGAATATATTGATGAAAATAGTATTAAAGATGCGATCACTATCTTACCAAATTTGAATGAAAAACCAATCATAAAGTATAAGGGGAAAAAGATTCAAATTAGCATTGAAGGTTCTTTAGAAAACAATCAGACATATATAGTTGTTGTAAATAGAAAATTGTCTGATGAACGTAAAGTGAAGCTTTCTCAAGGAATACAATTTGCTTTTGCTACAGGAAACAAGATTGATAATGGATCAATTAGTGGAAGGATTTACAATTCAAAAAATAGTTCTGTTCAATTGTGGAAAATTAAAGACAAAATAGATTCCCTAGATTTTTATAAAAGAATACCAGATTATTCAATTGACGCCTCTGATTCTGGTCAATACGAATTTAAATTTTTATCTCCAGGGAATTATCGTCTTGTAGCTTTAGATAATTCTTTATCCGGATTATCAATTGTACCAAAAAACATGCTATATGGATTACATTGGGAGTCAGTTATTAGTTTAAAGCAAAAATTGAATCAAAAAAATATTAACGTTTATCTTCCAAATGAAAAAAATAGTATCCGTATGGTTAAGGCAGAATGGATTGAAGGATCTTGGGGATGTATTACTTTTTCAAAAAAAATAGAAGATTATCTCCCTTTAGATCACATAGATATTTTTTATGAGGATTCAGTTAAAGCTAATATTCAGTTTTTTCAAGATAATAAAGATAATAAAAAAATAAACTTTATATTAGATCGATTAACAAAAAGTTTTGTAACAATAGAGATTAAAAAAGATAGAGAGCGTCTACTTAATTATTTTGAATCTGGAAAAATTAGAATAAAAATGGATACCTTTGTGGATACAACGAGCATTTCCTTAATTAATCCTCAAAAAAAAGAAAAATTAAAAATTGAAGAGGATGAAATAATTCCGATATATCTATCATTTTCAAGTTTAATTGATACTTCAAATAGCAACAGTAATTTTTCCATACTTCAAGATTCAATAGTTGTAGAATATGCTGTAAAATGGATCAATCCACTTTCTGTCAAAATATTTCCAAAGGTTAATTGGATACCAGATAAAGATTATACTATTAATATCCCTCAAGAATCTATTGTCCCCCTTTTCGGTAGAATTTTAAAAGATTCGGTCTCTACGATTTTCTTAAAAACTTCTAGCTATCAAAAGTATGGATCTTTAGTAATAAATCCTGGAACGGATCATTCTGATAATCTAAAAGTNGAATTGAAGATGTTAGGAAANGAGGNTGTTNTTTTAAAAAATAATTTAAATTCAGATAGGCTATTTANATTANANAATATNCTTGAAGGTCAATATTTNTTAATGTTTTTCNAAGATANNAACAAAGATAATCAAATTTCATCAGGAGTCATNANTCCATACNAGCCTTCNGAATGGTTTNATTATTATCCTGATACAATAAATATTAGATCAAATTGGGAATTAGAGCTTGATGAAATCTTTGTAGGAAAAAACTCCTAAGATGAANTGTGTTATTCTAGCAGGTGGTATTGGTAGTAGATTTTGGCCATATAGTAGAAAAAATAAACCGAAACAGTTATTGAATATTTTTGGTGAGAAATCAATGTTACAAATAACTGTGGATCGGCTAAAAAAAATAAAAAAAATATCAGATATTTACATAATAACCAGAAAAGATTTATATAAATCTATTATAAAAAACGTTGAAGGGGTAAATGTTAAAAATGTAATCATTGAACCTTCCGGAAAAAATACAGCTCCGGCAATCGGAATGATGGCNGCATACTTAGCTTTAAAAAATCCGAATGATGTTATGTGTGTTTTCCCAGCTGATCACTATATAGTAGGGCACCAAAAATTTCAAAGAGCGATTTATCGGGCTGATCTTATAGCAAAAAAAGGTGATAATATTGTAACCATTGGAATTAAACCTTCTTATCCTTCAACTGCCTATGGATATATTCAGTATGACGAAAACAATCAAATAGAATCTAAGGAGGCCTTCCAGGTGAAAGCCTTTGCTGAAAAACCACATGCTAAACTTGCAGAAAGATTTATTATGAGCGGTGATTTTTTATGGAATGCAGGGATGTTTTTTTGGAAAGTGAAAACTTTTCTTAAAAGTATGAAAATACATATGCCTGAACTATTAAGCGAGGTTGAGAAAATTGCTCCAAAAATAGAAAGCGGAGATTCCTTTGATGACTTATGGGAATTTATAAAGCCTAAATCGATTGACTATGGTTTATTAGAAAAAGCGGATAATATCTATGTAGTCCCGGCTGATTTTCAATGGAATGATATTGGATCATGGAAAGCCCTCTATGATGTATTAAATAGTGATGGGGAAGGGAATATTATTAGAGGGAATGGTACTGTAATGGATGGTAAAGGAAATCTCATTCATTCAAAAGATAATTTCACAGCTGTTCTTGGAGTTGATAATGTTATCGTTATTAATGCTGAAAATGTGACCTTAGTTGTTGACAAGGATAAGGTGGAGGAAATTAAGAACCTTGTTCATTATTTGAATACTAATAGNTTGGATNAGCTAACTTAATGAAAAAAGAAAAATTATACATTGAATTTGAAAATTTAGCAGAAAAATTAGGGTTGAGAGTAATCAAAGGGAAGGGAGATTTTCAAGGCGGCTCTTGTATAATAAAAGATGAAAAAGTCATTGTTGTTAATAAGAACAAACCTATTGAACAAAAATTAAAAATTTTAGCATCNTGTTTTAATAAAATTGATTTGAATNGNNTCTATATTGTGCCNGCNTTAAGANCTTATATTGAAGATTCAAATNCNTTAGACCTTTNAATTTCTTGATTTTGGATCACTTAGTGTATTACAATACAACCTATTTGTTTTGATTTTTTACATAGGTAGGTGATATGGAACAATTTCATTCTTCTGATATAAGAAANTTTGCAATCGTGGGTCATGGTGCTTCTGGNAAAACATCTCTTGNAGAAGCNTTTTTNAAGTTNGGAGGCGAAATNAATAGNTTNGGAACAATTGAAGATGGNTCNACAGTTTCTGACTATCACCCTGCAGAAAAAGCTAGAAAAATTTCTATTCACTCAACTCCATTGCATATGGAGTGNGCAAATAAAAAATTTAATATTATAGATACACCTGGNTATTCTGATTTTATTGGTGAGGCGCTTGGATCTTTGAGTGTTGTTGATTCAGCGGTAATTACAATTCATGCCTCAAATGGTATTGAAGTATGCACCGAGGCAATGTGGGATAATGCGACTAAATTAGGAATCCCAAAAATGTTGGTTGTAAATGGTCTTGATAGAGAATATACAAAGTTTGATGAAATATTGACAAAAGCGAAAAAAAGGTTTGGTGAAAATGTGTTTCCAATGCAAATCCCAGTTAATCCTGGACAAGGGTATAATCAAAATGTCGATGTTTTAAGAAATGAATTGATTACATATAAAAATGATAAATCAGGTAAAATGGAAGAAGGCGTTCTTCCTGAAAAATATCAAAAAGAAGTTAAAAAACTACACGAAGGCTTAATAGAGTATGTTGCGGAATCGGATGATGAACTTTTGGAAAAATTTTTTGAAAAAGGTGGTTTAACTGAAGAAGAAATGAGAGAAGGGATTCATAAAGCCATTCAAGATCAAACCTTTGTCCCATTGTTTTGTATATCTGCAACTTCAAATATAGGAGTTCGTAGATTATGTGATTTTATTGCTAAATATGGATCTTCCCCAGATGATAGAAAGGTTGTTATTGCACATGATAAGAATGGAAACAATATTCAAGTCTCATTAGATGGAGAAGAGACTGTCCTTCAAATTTTTAAGACAATATCTGAATCTCATATGGGAGAATTATCTCTATTNCGTATTTATTCTGGAAATGTAAAAACAGGTATGGACTATTACAACTCCAATAGAAATATGAATGAACGTTTTGGACAAATGTTCCTTNTGAATGGGAAAATAAAAACACAGGCCCAACAATTATTTGCGGGTGATATTGCAGGGGTAGTAAAGTTGAAAGATACGCATACAGGTAATACTCTTTGCTCAGGNGATCATGTTACTCTACCAAAACTAGNTTTACCAAGTCCAAATATTCACTCTGCTATAGTATCTAATAGTAAAGGTGATGAAGAAAAACTTGCTGTAGGACTTGCTACTCTGCATGAAGAAGACCCAACTTTTNAATACAGAGTAGATAATGAAGTAAAGCAAACTATTATTTCGGGTCAAGGTGAANTACATTTGACTGTCACTACAGAAAGATTAACAAGAAGGTTTGGTATAAGTATTGGGCTTGAAAAAGTTAAAGTTCCTTTTCGAGAAACGATTACAACAAGAGGTCAAGCAAAATACAGACATAAAAAACAATCTGGAGGAGCAGGTCAATTTGCAGAAGTCTGGATGAAAATTGAACCTAAAAAAAATGGAGAAGGAATTGAATTTACTCAATCTCTANTAGGGCAAAATGTAGATCGTGNTTTTGTTCCATCTGTCGAAAAAGGTGTAAAAACAGCTTGCTCAGATGGTATATTAGCTGGATGCAATGTCGTAGATATAAAGATTGATTTCTACGATGGTAAAATGCATCCTGTTGATTCAAAAGATATCGCATTCCAAACGGCTGGGAAACATGCTTTTAGAAAAGCGTTCTTGTCTGCAAATCCTTGTTTNTTAGAACCAATCATTAATGTTAAAGTGAAAATACCCGAAGAGTTTATGGGTGATGTAATGGGTGATATTTCTGGAAAAAGAGGGAAAATAATGGGCATAGATTCGGAAGGAGGATTCCAGTTAATAAATGCTCAAATTCCTCAAGCAGAACTNCACAATTATGCTACAATAATTCGCTCTTTAACTGGCGGAAGAGGTTTACATTCGGAGTCCCTTAGNCATTATGAAAAAATGCCGAAAGAACTCGAACAAAATATTATTCAAAACAGAATATCTAATGAAAATGAATAANTTATGGGCGCCCTGGCGTATGGATTACATTCGTACACCTAAAGAAGATGGATGTNTTTTTTGCANCAAACATGAATCTAAAAAAGATAAAGAAAACTTATTGCTTTTTAGAGGACAAGAATCATTTGTTTTGATGAATTTATATCCGTACACAAATGGACATTTANTGATCTCACCNTATATNCATACTTCAGATACAAATGATATATCGGCAATTGGTAATCAAGAAATTATGTTTCTTGCAAATAAATCTATGAAAATTATTAAAAAAATTATGGGAGCTGATGGTTTTAATTTTGGTGCNAATCTAGGTAAAGCGGCTGGAGCAGGTATCGAAGAGCATCTTCATTTCCACATTGTTCCTAGATGGATTGGAGATACAAATTTTATGCCTGTTACTGCGAACACAAAAGTAATGGTCGAAGGGCTTCAAGAGACTTGGGAAAGTATGAGACCGCAATTTGATTTAATACAATAAAATGGAAAATTTAACTTTTTATCACACTTGGTTTCCTTTTATTTATCTCTATGGGGTAGGTGGAATAGCTTTTTTAATTGGGATGTTTTTAATAATAAGAACAAAAGCTTTAAGTTTAGATAAAATTCACCATAAAAAATGGCTTTTCGTACTNNTTNTTGGNTTNCTTTATTANGCAAGCATNCATGGANCNTTTATAANNNTGGCTTTAAAAAATTAATATGGAAATAGCAGTAGGNACAGGTCTTGACCGAATNGTTATTCTAGTTTATTTTGTGCTAGTAATGNGGTTTGGTGCATATTTTGGAAAATATAGTAAAACAACTTCGGATTATTTTTTTGGTGGGAGAAGATTCTCTTGGTGGTTAATAACNATTTCAATTGTTGCAACAGGTATAGGCTCACATAGTTTTGTAAAATATTCTACAAAAGCATATCAGTATGGATTTTCATCTACTATGACTTACATGAACGACTGGTTTTTTATGCCATTATTTATGTTTGGATGGTTACCAATCGTTTATTACACAAAAGTTCGATCAATACCAGAATACTTTGAAAAAAGGTTTAACAAAACTGCTAGATATTTAGCTACAACTATGACTTTATTATATATGATTGGATACATTGCGATTCAGTTATTGACATTAGCAACTGCTCTTTATCGGATTTATAATATACCACTGATGATGACGGTTATTATTATTGCAATTGCAACCACGATATATATGCATTTTGGAGGACAAACGTCCGTTATTTTTACAGATTTATTTCAGGGCTTGATACTCTTATTTGCAGGTTTACTTTTATTTTTTCTTGGATTACAATATTTAGGGTATGGCCAATTTTCTAACGGTTTGAGTTCTTTTTGGTCTAACCTCAGTCCAGGGCAAAAACTTCCTTTAGCGCATTTTAATCATCCTCCTAATTTTAATTTTGTTGGTATTTTTTGGCAAGATGGGATTGCAGGCTCAATAGGATTTTTGTTTTTAAATCAAGGTCTGATTATGCGGTTTATGGCAGCTAGGAGTGTAAATGAAGGAAGAAAAGCCGCAGCGTTTAATGTTCTTTTAATTCTACCTATTTCTGCAATTGTTGTATCAAATGCAGGTTGGATTGGTAGAGCTATTGCGAATGGGATGCCTGGAGTATTACCTGTAGATTTACAACCGAATGATGTATTCGTAGCGGTAACTAATATTGTTGCAAGCCCTGGTGTTTTTGGCTTTATTATTGCTGCTCTGTGTGCTGCTTTAATGTCAACTGCAGATACGCTAGTAAATGCATCCTCAGCTATTGTAGTTAATGATATTTATAGACCGCTATCTTCTAAAAAACGCTCGGAAAAACAACAATTAGAAATTGCAAGGTATGCATCTGTAGGGGTAAAAGTAGTTGCAATTCTTTTGGTTCCTTTCTTTAATTCTTTTGATTCTATTTATGAGGCTCATGGTTGGTTTCATTCTACCTTTACTCCTCCATTAGTTGTGGCTGTTTTTTTAGGTATATTTTGGAAACGTTTTACCACTCCTGCAGTTATTGCAACATTTACAGTTGGTGCTTTTTTGATGATACTTGGTCAATTTAATCATGAATTAATAGCCCCTTTTTCTCACGGGATTGAATTGCGTCCAGGAAAAGGTTATTCTTATATAGGCGCTCTTTACAATATAGTTGTTTGTGCAGGAGTAGGAATCATTGTAAGTCTTTTAACCGAAGCTCCAAAAGAAAAGAATATAGAGGGGCTTACAATTTTTGATGCTGCAAAATTAAAAGCTAGTTTCAAGGGTGGTAAAGTTAATGAAGCTTTAGGCGAGAAAGTTTTGGTTGATTGGGAGATTTCTGATTCAAAAGATAGCTCAATAAGGTTTTCAAAGAATGATATGGAATTAATGAAAGCAAATGTTGGAGATCTTGTTTATCTTTGTGATAATAGAGGCTGGCTAGGTGGCCTAAAATCAATTCATGCAGTTTATGGAGAGCCGCATGATCAAGACGGGATTGTGTATATTGCAAATGAACAGCAACAAAGTGGTTTATTTGATAAGGGGAAAAAATTGTTTGGTGAAAAGGAAATGTAACTTTGACAGTTGAGTATTGTAGAATAAATTCGCCAACATTTTTTAAGTNANATTGATTTATTCCGGAGTAGCTCAGTTGGTAGAGCAGGTGGCTGTTAACCACTTTGTCGGGGGTTCGAGTCCCTCCTCCGGAGCAANAAAGGACCCAGTNANGGGTCCTTTNTTTATTTCAAAATATATTTANGTCCTTTTAATTTTTTTAAATCTCACTGTTCACGGATTTTCACAAGACTACTCTATCAANTTTGATGGACAAAATGATTATGTTTTAATCCCTGATAATTCCTTACTTGATATGACTCAAGATTATACTCTTGAAGCATGGATTTTCCCTGAATCGTTCTCTTGGTTGGCTGGAATTATTTCNAAGTATCATACAAATGCTGCAAATGGATATATTTTGAGGTTGACGAATCAATCTCCATACACTGGATTAGGGTTTGATGAATTAATTACGTCTACAAATATACTTAGTGCAAACCAATGGTATCATATTGCTGCTGTAAAAAATGGATCTAATAGGAAAATCTATATTAATGGTATTGAGTTTTCACTAACTGGTAGTGCTTTAAATGTAAATGCTAATAATAATCCNGTCCGTATTGGATCGGATTATGGTGGAAGATATTTTGATGGCAGGATTGATGAAGTCAAAATTTGGGATAATGCAAGGACTCAAGAAGAAATTTCTTCTACGATGTATATACCTCCATCTCCGGAGGAATCAGGTTTAATCGCCTACTATAATTTTAANTCAGGATCAGGAAATACGTTATATGATCAAACTAGTAATAGTTTAGATGGNTCTATAATGGGAGGACCACAATGGGTGGANGGCTTTACAATCTCAGGAATTCTTGGAGATGTAAACTTTGATGAAAATCTAAATATATATGATGCTGTAATGCTGGTCGCAATTATGCTTGGGGTTGAAAATGGAACAGACCTTCAGTTAAATGCNTGTGATACAAANCAAGATGGGTTGGTTAATATTGAAGATGTTGTTTTGCTTTTTGAATGGATACTAGATATTGACTANAGTAATAGAAATATTTTAACTAATGGAAAATATACAGTAGATGAAAAATNAATTACGATTTTATCTGATGGNGAAGTTGTTGGTATTGAAATATCGATCTCAGANATTAATTCTTTTCAAACATTAGATTTTCCTCAAGGATGGTNATGGAGTAAAAATAATGACCGTTTGGTAGCGTACAGTACGGATGGTTCTGCTTTACCAAATAACTTNACCTTTNNTNTAGAATCGGGNAAAAGTNTTAAAAATATTAAANTGGTTGGNTGGGCGAATTCAGTCATTGAGGCAAAAAAATATANTCNTCCNGTTTCATTTAANTTACGTANCTNCCCAAATCCNTTTAATCCAAAATGCTCGATTTCTTTTCANGTCCCAATNGATTCNAATATNAAGGTNAATATTTATAATTCAAANGGNCAGTTTTTAGAANCCCTAGNTNATAACTATTTTCNNCAAGGAGATCATNTNATTTANTGGCAACCNAAAATNTATGCCTCAGGANTTTATTTTGTTCAAATTTCAGATGCTATAACCACCCAAAANCAAAAAGTNATATATNTAAAGTAGAAAATGAAATTAATGAAATCATATAATATTNTTCNTTGGTGTTTCTTACGCTGATACTACNATTGTTGCNTTTNATGCAGTGCANCAGTCTTTTGGTGATTTAGGNAACAATCGAACTGTTATTGACACCATTCAATTTCCNGAATCCAATTCTAATTTTTCNNAAATTACAATGAATGTAAATCTAGAGTGTCCAAATGGTGGATGCGANCCTTGGGATCGAAAAGCAAAAATAAGTGTGATGCATTTAGAAGAATGGTANGAGATTGGAAGATATGTTACACCATATGGNGTAGAATGCGGNTGGTCTTTTGATGTTACCNATTATCGNTCNATATTGAAAGGGGANGTTCCAATATTATCTTATATTGACACCTGGGTACGNCCAGGATGGTTNGTTACAATTGAATTTCATTTTATNTCNGGTNCCCCCAANTATGNNNATACAGCANTTAGAAATATTTGGAACGANGATTATGTTGTTTATGGAGANGAGTCNATTCCTATNAATATNCCTTCCGTNACAGAGTATATACCTATGGATGCAGAAGCNGTATATCTACGANTNATAACNACTGGACATGGNCAAGGAAATACAGATAATGCNGCTGAATTTTCNTACCGGNTNCATGAGATACATTTAGATGGAGAGATGGANTTTTTNCATGATTTTTGGAGAAGTGATTGCGAGTCAAATTCATGCTCTCCGCAAAATGGAACNTGGCAATATGATCGGGCTGGTTTTTGTCCTGGAGACAAAGTNCTNCACGATGATTTTTATTTAGCGGGNAATNTATTTTANGGGGACACAATTAAATTTGATTATGTGCTTGAAGATTATATAAANNATTGTTCTCCAAATAATCCTTCCTGTGTTAGTGGAACAACCTGTGCCCAGTGTAACTATAATAACAATGGTCACACNGAACCTTTCTATTNTATAGCTTCTCAACTGATTATACATTCAGATTCTTACCACTCAAATGCAGATACNTATTTTAAGTTAATAGTTGAAGATTCATTGGATAANACCNTTCAATTATATCTAGAAAACTATGTGCCTTTATACGGTTTTCAATTAAAAATTGATTTAAGTGGTNTACANGGAANGGATGTTTCAGATATTGAATTNCAAAATGGAGTTGGAGGAAGAGCTGAAGATTCGGGGTGGACTATTGGTGTAAATGATTCAGGTTTGGTAGTTGGTTTGGCTCAGCAAACAGGAAATCCCATNCCCGCAGGAGAAGGAATCCTTACTTCTCTTGTTTTGGATGGAATTGAATTGAGTTCTTTAAATGGTCTAATTACCATTAGCGAATTATATGTATCCGGATATTTTGGATCAGAAATTTCAAGTCAAATTGGACCACCTTTACTAATTAATCNAGACCTCCATGCGCCCAGTTTAGATTTTCTTCCTGATGATATTGAACTTTATCCAGCATATCCTAACCCATTTAATCCTACTGTAAAGATTCCTTTTGATTTAAATGAGGAAAATGTGGTTAGCTTNGCAGTATTTAATCTTCNAGGTAAAAAAGTAAAAGATCTGATATCTAGTAAAAGAATGAAATCAGGTAAGTATATTATTGAATGGGATGGTTCATCATTTCCAAGTGGTATCTATTTTTATTTAGTCAATGCTGGTAAATTTTTTCAANCTGAAAAAATAATTTTNCTTAAATAAAAAATGTATTTTTACGGNTGTTGAACCCACTCAGCATTATATAAGTCTATAAAAGTTGGAGCAATTTTATTTGANGGGCTTTTATCTGCTAAATTGTATTGGATGCCTAACACACCTGATTCTGGACCAAACTTCCTACCATTATTCTCTGTTTTACCCTTCCAATTACCAATAATTACNAATTCAAACTTAGTGAATAACTTTTTCTTGGTATCATAAATAGCGTTTCCAAGAATTTCTGTGGAAATACTATGGTCAAGATCATGAGTTGGAGTCCAAATATTTTCACCTAGTTTCCATTTCCCTTTTGCAATCGCTTTTGAGTTACCAAAAATTTTCAACTCTAGATTAGATTCTTTGATATTGATTAATTCAACATTAAGATTTGCTGTTTTGATTTCTTCAGGTGCAAAAGGAAGAGTCTGTCCTCTTACATTATCAACTAAATGGAAACGAAACAATCGATCTTTAATAATTTTCGGGCACTCATGGATTGCTCCTATATTTTNAATTTTTGGTATCCAAAGATTAGATTCTTGTTCACTAAACCATANATGATCCATATTCCATCTGTCTCCTCTATCTGATGGGTTTGGGGGGTCAGATAAGAGGTCTGCTTTTGCGCCTTTTAAGATTAGACCGTTTTCGGGATAACTATNTTCCCATCTATGTGAGGTAAAAGGGGAAAAATTTTTGGGTAGTTTTTTATCTAAAGTGGGAAGATTTTNCCATTCCTGTAATCCTTGATTAATTGTCTCAATTACAACTTCTGGATTTAAAGAATTTACAGAGCTTAACAATNTTCCANTTGNGCTGCATACATAGATACCTTGCCTTGTACCACCTGTTTTTCTATAATGNCCCTCGTTCGCAATTTTTTGAAATAATGTAGCGTCTTCCTCTTTTGCACCTTGAAGACGCCATACTTCATCTGTTGCTGGGATAAATTGTTTGGAGAGATGAATTATCCTAGGGTCTGACCAGACGGACCGTCGGCCTGCTGCACCATTATTTCACGTNCAACCTAAAGGATGCCCGTTCATAACCCAAAGGAGCAANGGCTTTTGATTTTTGTCAGATTCAATCAGTCCATCGTAAAAAGTGCTTCGCCAAGGTATTTGAGCCCAAGCTAGTTCTTTTTTAGTGGGTTCTATGAAATCTTGCCACATCGTATATGTACTTTCATTTAAGTGAAACGGTTCTTGTTCATTTCTACATCCAAATGTGAACAAAACCATAAGTAAGAATTTTTTCAAAAATAAACCTTTATATAAGATTAAATCTACATTNCTANNNTNAAANATAAAATATNTAGAAAACNATATCTGGTATANNTTTATNNANAATTANATGANATATANTTNTTAATAAAATTGCTCCATTTATGATATCCCTCTTCGTTTAAATGTACTCCATCAGAAGTGTGTTTTTTTGAAAGTAATCCGCGACCATCTAAAAATATATCATGAAGGTCTATCACTGTATAATGATTTTGGCTTTCATTCTTCTTTAATCTAGTATTTATGTGATTAATTTGATCAGGAAGAGGCATTTTATGAACAGGAAATGTTCCAAATGTTTCTTTATACAATTTGGGATTTATTGGTAAAGTTGTTTGGATATAAACTTGTGTGTTCGGAGATTTTTTATAAATCATTTTAGCAATAGTTATAATATTATTTGAAACGGAAAGAGGTGTAATGTTTTTACGGTTAGGTGAATCAGTACTAAAAATATCGTTTATACCGATAAGTAAAAATAAACTAATGGGTTTATAAAACCAGATCTCGTGTAATCTTGTTAAAACGCCAAGTGTAGTATCTCCAGAGATACCTCTGTTAACAATATTTTTAGTACCAAAATAATTATTCCAATTTCCTCCACCTTCCGTAATGCTATCTCCTAAAAATACTATTTTATCATATCCAATCTGGGCTTTGTCAAACTCAGCACATCTCCTAAAATAGAATTCTTTTTGATCAGGAGTATGATGAGGTATATCTAATTCAGATTTGTCATAAAATTTTTTCATAAAATATTTAATTATTTTGAAATGATTTTATTAGCTCCATAGTCTCATGAACCCAGAGTCTGTATCCATTTTCATTTAAGTGAACTCCATCACTGCTTAAATCAGTATTTAGTTTAAAGGTCTCATCAATGAAAATAGAGTATAGGTCAATAACCTCATAACAACCATTCAATTTTAAAATTGAGTTTGTTTCTTTAACTTGGCTATTTATGGATGGGACATAATTATCTTGAAGAAAATTATAATTCACTTCTTTTATTTTGATATATTGATCATTGTTGATTGGGAGGATTGTATGGATAAAGATATTCGTTTTTGGTGAATGTTTGGTAATTGTATCTGCAATCTTTAATATGTTTTTGGCTACATTTTCTGGGTTTACTTCTGGTTTTTCTGAATTATCTGCAAAGAATTCATTGATCCCTATCATAAGAAAAACCGCATTTGGTTTATAAAAAATGATTTCATCTAATCTCTTCAGAACCCCTGCAGTATAATCCCCTGAAATACCTCTATTAACAATATTGTTTGATTTGTATCTATCATTCCAATTCCCACCACCTTGCATAATGCTATTACCAAGAAAGACGATTTTTTTCTTACCAATAGGTACGTTTTTAAATTCTGAAATCCTTTCAAAATAGAATTTCTTTTGCCATTCCTGTTGGTCTTTTATAATCGTACTAGGATCTGGATAGAGATTTGTATCCTTACTGCAACTGTATATAAAAAGTAAGGTCCAAATAAGATTTGAGTGAAATTTTGTGCTCATAATTTTATGGATAGATCGATTTAATCATTCTATGAATTTTATTAATGATTTGTATGGTTACTCTTTAAATGTATTTTGGGCAAATTGATACCCTTAAATGAATACTTTGTTAAAAAAACTACTTAACCAAAAGCATCTTTTTTGTCTGCTTAACATTCCCTGCTACTATGCTGTATAAGTATATACCTGCAGGTACCTGCCGTCCGTGATTATTATCAGCGTTCCATATGACTTTTTTAGGTCCGGAATTCTGATACTCATTTACCAACGTTCGAACCTTTTTACCATTCAAGTTGAAAATTTCAAAAGAAACTAATTCATCGTTAGATAAATTATATAGTATTGTGGTACTTGGGTTAAAAGGGTTAGGATAATTTTGCTCAAGAGTAAAATTTTGTGGTAAAAAAGAATCTTTTATTGCGAGATTGTTAGCCCCTTCATTTATCCAATCACCTATTAAGTCTATTTCCTCTTGGCTTAAAGGATCATTTGGAGGCATACTTCCTGCCGTGCCTTCGGGCAATATTATTCTAATATACAATTCGCTATTCTCATTATCTCCAGAAATGATCGATAATCCGCTCACTCCACCGGACATTACACCATCATAGGAAGTTAGATCTAGGGTCGCTGCTCCGCCTCCAACATGACAACTTGTACAATTTGTATTAAATATTGGTTGTATTTGATTAGTGTAGCTAACCTGAGAAAAAAGGTTTGAGCATAGAGAAGCAATACATAATATCTTTTTCATCGTTAATATTTAAATTTTATTTTAAAACGAGAANCTAAATCCTAAGTCGACTGTCCTGCCGTAATGTTGCTCTAGACTTTTTGCACGAGCATTTCTGGGAACCATATCTAGGCGTTCACCTGCAGAAGCTTCCAAAGAACTGGATGTAATCTCATCATAGATTTCTGTTGTAAAGTCAGGATCTGCGCGATTAAATCCTCGTAAGCGATTGACATCAATGGCTTCATTTAGGTTGCTGACATTCAGAAAAAGTTCAAGCCCTTTCACAGGTAGTTTTTGTTTTAAAGAAAGGTCATATCTCTCGTAAGCATCTGTAGACTCTCGTAGCTCTGGCCAGAAGTTGGTAGTCTTAAACACGTCAGATATATACATCATAGATAATCTTCCAGAAAATCCTTTGTAGTCATATCCCAAAGAAAGATTAATAATATCTTTTGGTTGGTCTAGGAGTCTGTCTACGTAAAACGTATCAATATTACTGGTGATTACCTGAAAAGAAGGTTCAAATATGATATTCTGTTCAATGATCGTTCGTGGGTATTTCACTTCAGATTCTGTCCGGGTATAGTTTGCGTTGAATACCAACCCTCTAAGAACATTGGGTAAATACCAGAAACGTGTTTGATAATCGATTTCAAAACCGCTTAGCAGAACCTCATAAGGATTGTTGGTCTTATAGTCGATAATCTGATATTTTTCTGTGTAGTGAGGTAATTCATACAAGGATGGATCTGTAATGAACCTCCTGCCGCTGCTATAAATCAGGTCTTTAATCTCTTTGGTAAAATAGCTAAAACTTAAGAGCCCTAAACGATTTTCATAAAAGGTCATCACATAATCCCTATTTTGAGACACTCCAGGCTCTAAGAATGGATTGCGATAAGTCACTGTACCGCTTCCTCCAGAAATATTATACAAAGGAATAATATCTGCGTAATCAGGGCGGGTTAACGTTTTGGTTCCAGCATATCGCAAAGATAGCCAGTCGGTTACATCATACTTTACAAATAATGATGGCAAGGAATACGAGTTGTCTCGAGTGTAAGAAAAAACCGTATCGGACCCCATGGAATTAAAGTGAGGAAGCGTGGTTTGCATCCCATGGTACGAGGTGTATGTTGTTTGGTTCTCTTCAAAGCGTACTCCTGTAACCAGGTTCAATTTCGAACCAATATTGAGATCCGTCATAACATAGGAAGCATTGTATTTTTCCGTGCCACTATAATCATAGATCATAGATTCTGTTTTATGATAGTGATGCATAATATTTTCATGATAGGGATCATAGGTATAGTTCCGTCTAAAAAAAGAAAAAATCTGATTCATTTTATCTAAGTCTGCAAAAGGACCCATTCGGTAGTCTCCGTTCAAAAATCCAGCGTCGCTATATTCATTATCCATAAAAGGCCCATATGTTGGGTAAGTAGTTCCCAACGGAATACCATTTAGCCATTCAAAATGTTGATAGGTCGAGTCTCGTTTCTCATCTTGGCCTACATAAGTAAAAGTACAATATTCAAAATCATAATCGAATTCTCTGCTTTTGTTGCGAAGTTTCAATCCCATTTTTAGCTT
>NZHK01000072.1 GCA_002691285.1 Fidelibacterota bacterium
AAAATTTGGAACACAGCATAAAACTTTGGGTTTTGAATATTTTAGCAAGTTCCAAGATTCTGTAGCCTTTAGAATTAAAAATGCTCCTGTTGAATTAGGCTCTTATTTAAAAATGAAATACAGCTTAAACGACCTTTTGATTTTAGAGCCAGGGGTCCGCATGAATTATTATAATGTTTTTCCAGATTCACTATATCCAGATCTTCGTTTCGGCTTAAAATATTTACTTACAGATGATAGATATATCAATTTATCTATTGGTAATTATCATCAATTTATTAGCACTTTTCAAGATGATTTTAATCCATCCATTTTAGATAATTGGATTGCTGTGGATGAATCAGTTGCACCAGGAAAATCAGTTCAGTTTGTTTTAGGATATGAAGAATATATTAAAAATATGTATAAGATTCAGGTGGAAGGTTATTATAAAGATTTAAAGAATTTGTTAACTTATGAAGAGCGTAGATCTTCAACAGACGCTCAGGTATCAGATGAAAAGTTATCGGATATTGTCACTCCAGCGGATGGTTATGCTTATGGATTAGAATTATTCGGTCAAAAAATGGCAGGCAAATTAAGTGGTTGGTTAGCATATACATTTTCTGTTTCTAGAAAAAAAATGAATAGTATTTATAGTGCATCTGAAAAAGAATATTATACAAACTGGGATAGGACTCATGCATTTAGTGCCCTTGGGAATTATCAGTTTAATAAAAAATGGGAGGTGAATTGGAGATGGACTCTTCAATCAGGTCAGGCCTTTACTCCTATCTTAGGTTATTATGTACAAAAATTTCCAGAGAGCCCTGAAGAAGTTTTCCGTACCATCCCAGGTTCTCGAAATTCTGGAAGATATAAACCTTATAACAGGCTTGATTTGGGCGCTGTCTATCATGCGAAGATTGGAAAGATAAATGTAGATTTTTTCTTTCAAATTATTAATACTTTTAATAGAGAAAATACTTTTAGAAAGGTTTATTCTCTTGGAAATCCTTATAATGGACTTGATGATGATGGTGATTGGGTTGAGGAAGATCACGATGCAAATGGTAATGGAAGACCAGATATTGGAGAGGTAAACGTTGATGAAGCGGATGAGGGAAAAATTCAAGAAAGAGATCTATCGCTCTTTCCTATTATACCAACCTTTGGATTTACTTGGGAGTTTTAAAATGAAATATTTAGCTATACTAACAATATTATTAACTGCATTAATTTTAAAATCTTGCAGCTTTAATGACTCAGAAATGGTTTATGAAGAAAAGTTGGTGGTCTTTGCATCCATTTCAGCAAACCTTCCTGTTATAGATACGGTGCTTGTATCTAAAACAGCTAGTATAAATGATGAAAGTGTTTTATCAAGTGATTTGGTAGTTAATGACGCTCAGGTACGATTAATAGAAGATTCAACTGGAAAAACACTTGATTTTTTTAATGTAGGTCCGGGACAATACTTTCCACTTTCTGATGTAACGCAATCATCAGATACAAACTATACATCTTTTATTATTCAACCAGGAAAAACATATACTTTAGTTGTTAGCAATGATACGGATTCTGTTTTTGCCAAAACTACTGTTCCAGAGGAAATGAATATTAGAGCTGCTGATTTAGGTACTTATGTTTGTCCTGATGGTACAGAGTTATCCACAGATACTATAGATGTAAATAATTTAAAGGAATTTTCTGTTGATCAGTTATTAGGTTTTGCATCTGATCCACAATCTTTTATCTCTGATAACGATATTAATATTGATAGTATTACATTCCGCTTTGGTGATTGTTTTACTAAAAGTTTTGCTAGCTACCCAATGTTTGGTGTGGACTTTGATTCAGATAATTACCAGACCATAAAAACTTTGACCTTTGCATTGGATGCAAATAAAAAAGGTCTTGAGCCTCTAATAACCATAGGGGATATTAATGCACCTAGTTTTGAAGATCCAGATAGTGGAATGTTTTATGACTATAATTACAATGGTATAAGAGATAGTACTTTTATTAATCTAATCTATGACACTACTTTAGGCTTTAGAATATGGAAAGGTTCTTATTTTAGAGGAGAAAATAATGTTCCCTATAGAATAAACCCATGGCAGTGGAATATTGAAGAATCACCAACACAGATTCCTTGGCTTTACTTTGATTATTATGGCTTAAATCTCATGACCTTTAAAGCCACAAGTGAATCTTATTTTGATTATTTTAGTGGTGATCCAGTTGGCCAAAATATTTACTTACTTCCGGATTCCAACCTTGAAGGGGGGTTGGGTGTTTTTTATAGCTCTTATGAAACTCGATTTTTAGTTTACGTTAAGCGTGAAGAAGACTATTAAAATAAAAAAAACCCTATTTTTGTAGGGTTTTAAAGTAGCCCGTAGGAGAATCGAACTCCTGTTGCCAGGATGAAAACCTGGAGTCCTAACCACTAGACGAACGGGCCAAAAAAGTCTATGTTGTGATGTCTGAATTTATTTTAGGAAAAAAGCCTCTTCCAACTCATTTTTCAGATATTATTTTTGTAATTATTTGGATGTATCAAGAATATCTAGAAGAGATCCATTCTCGTGAAGTTCCTTAGTAATATCTGCACCTCCAATTAACTCACCCTTCACAAACAATTGAGGAATAGTTGGCCAATTTGAGTGCTCACTAAGTTTCACTCTTATCATGGGATCTTCAAGAACATTTACATCTTTATATTCCACTCCATAATGATTAAGTATCTGCACCACCGAATTGGAAAAACCGCACATTGGCATATCTTTGGTTCCTTTCATATAAAGAATAACTTGATTGTTTTGGATATCTTTTACTATTGTTTCTTTTAAGTCCATAATATTTACCGTTTTTTTGTTAAAATTATTAATTGTTTTTTATAGCAATCATCGCATTGATAGTAATAAATACGTAAGCGTAAAGCAAAATGAATTATACGATGTTTTAATCTTTTTGGAATTCTTTTTAATTTATTATTGTTATCGCAATTCTGGCATTCATAAACTTTTGGATACATCATTAATAGCCTGACACGGATTCTTAATGAAACGAGATACAATGCAAATAAAATAAGAATTACTCCTACTAAGTCAGATAGCTCAAGCCAACTTAAAGTATCGTAAATTGAATTTCTAATCGCTTTTATAAAATCTGCAAATAAGAAAATTGTCGCCTTGATAATTTTAAATAATGTCTGACTGATCTCCATTTTTTCCACTAAAAGAAAGACTCCTAAAAGAAACATTGCAAAGACGGTTATTTCAAAATTGTATTCTTTAAAAAAAGAGACTCCCTTTTTGTTATTTGATTTTTTTCTTTTACGTTTCATTTTCTTTTATTGGTAAATATAAAGTAGCGTAATATTAAATTAAATAATATACAAATGTATTATAATTTAGAGTTTATATTGGTTACCATATCAAAAGTGAAATTTTAGAAAATATAATTAAATGAAACTACTTTCATGGAATGTAAATGGTATAAGAGCTGCTGCGAAAAAAGGGTTTTTGGAATTTCTTGAAAAAGAAAATCCAGATATAATTTGTATCCAAGAGACAAAAGCTCATAAAGAACAGCTTACTTCAGAAATACTTGAAGATCATGGGTATTTTACCTTCTGGCATTCTGGGGAGAAAAAAGGATATAGCGGAGTGGCAACATTTTGCAAGGAGAAACCTTTATTTATCCAAGAGGGATTAGGAATAGAAAAATATGATAAAGAAGGTAGGGTCTTAATTACGGAACACAATGAATTTTTATTATATAATATTTATTTTCCAAATGGTCAAAAAAATGATGAGAGACTAAAGTATAAGCTTGATTTCTATGATGATTTGTTGCCAATTATAAATGACCAGATTGATTCTGGGAATAATGTTATTGTAGCAGGAGATTGGAATACCGCTCATCATCCTATAGATTTAGCAAGACCTAAGGAAAACAAAAACACATCTGGTTTTATGCCAATAGAAAGGGAAAAAATAGATTTTTACGTTTCAAACGGTTGGATTGATACATTTAGGCTGTTTCATGAAGAAGGAGACAGATATTCTTGGTGGACCTATAGATTTGGAGCGAGAGATAGAAATATCGGATGGAGGATCGATTATTTTTTTGTTAATGAAGGAATGGTAGAAATATGCAAAGATGCAGATATTCATCATAATATATTTGGATCAGATCATTGTCCAGTTTCTTTAACTCTTGATTTATAAAATTTTTTTGAAATATGATATTTCTTTGATGCTTTTACTAGGTAAGATATGTAGTTTAATTAAGAATTAAACATTTACACTTTTTAATTATTAGAATAGCAGGTCTACAATTATTTCATCAGCAAATAAAAAACCTTTGTTTGATAAACTTACTCGTTGATTTTTTTTCTTTAAGCAGTTTTTAAATTTTTGATTAGCAGACAATAATCGATTTTCAAACCTTTTTCTATATTCTTTTGGTAATTTATTTAAAGCAATTCCAGAAGACATTCGAAGCCCGAAACCAATAGTTTCATTAATTATATTTGTTTTTGATAATAGTTCGACATTGGATTTTATTGGCCTGTTTGATTCAATGCCTTGTAAATAACTATCTAAGTTTTTTGTATTGTTCCATCTATAGTTACTATCAAAACTATGTGCAGATGGGCCAAAACCCAAATATGGTTCGATATTCCAATAATGCATGTTGTGTTTACATTGTAAGCCCGGTTTTGAAAAGTTTGAAATTTCATATAAGCTGTAACTATTTGAGGTTAATCTATCGATAGTATTTTCAAAAAATTTAGCGTTTATCTCTTCTTTGGGCATTAAGACAATCTTTTTTTTGACCATTCCAAATAATTCAGTACCTTTTTCAACTGTGAGACTGTAAGCAGAAATATGCTCAGGATTTAGTCTTATTATCTCTTCCAAATCTGATTTCCAAAGTTTTAAGGTTTGCCCTGGTATGGAGTGTATTAAATCAATATTAATATTATCATATCCAATGTCTCTTGCATTATTAAATGTTTGAAACACTTCTTTTCTATCATGAATGCGAGTAAGAAATTTTAATAATCTAGGTTGTAAAGATTGAACTCCAATTGAAAGTCTATTTATTCCATAATCTTTATATAATTTTAAATGCTCAGTAGGTGCTTCACCTGGATTAACCTCAATTGTAAACTCTACTAAGTTAGATAGGTCGAATTTTTTATATAATGCAGAAATTATTTTTTCTATCTTTCCGCCATTTAATAAGCTTGGTGTGCCTCCACCAATAAAGATTGTATCAAATGTCCATTCTGAAACGTCCGAATTACACATCTCTATTTCTCTAGTAATAGCATTTATGAATCTCTGTATGCTATCTTCCCTTTCAGTTATGGAGTAAAAGTCACAGTATATACATTTTACCGTACAGAAAGGTATATGGATATATATTCCGGCCTTTTTCATTTGAAAAATTACTGTTCCTTAATTAAAATTTTCATTACAATGTGTTTTATAAAATTCGTAGCTTAAATAAAGTATTTGCAAAATGGTAATTAATATAAAAACTGCAACAACAAAAAAAGATAAAGGTAAATGCTTTTCTATCAGGCAGAATGTTTTTGTAAAGGAGCAAAATATATCTGAAAAAATTGAGTTTGATGATGAAAATGTTGATGCTACATATTTTATTGCACAATATAAAAATATATTTGTTGGTACAGCTCGTTATCGTCTTACCGATTACGGTATAAAATTAGAGAGGTTTGCGGTTTTAAAGTCTTACAGAAACCTTGGTGTTGGGAAAAAATTAGTACTTTATATTTTAAATTCAATTAAAGACGAGAAATTAATTTATCTTCATGCACAAGAATCTGTAATAGATTTCTATTCGAAGTTAGGTTTTAAAAGGATTGGAAGCCAATTTTTTGAGGCTGAAATTCCTCATCAAAAAATGATTTATAACCGTAGACATAGATAAAATGGAAAAGAGTATATATCTTCGATTAGGACGCCTTATAATTCCTTTTTGGCCAGCTCTGTTGCTATCCACATTCTCCGCAATTGTATATGTTATTTTTAATAGTCTTTCAATNTGGCTTACAGCNTCTCTAATTAATAATATTTTAACAGATTTTGATCTATTANTAANNGAACATACAAAAAGTGCACAAAACATTAATAGTCTTAATGANCAATTAAANTATTGGACTAATGAGCTNATACTAAGAGANACACCAAAAGAAACACTCAAAACATTATGTTTGACAATTTTGGTTGTTTTTGTTGTNAAGAANATCTTTTTATATNTAAAAAATCTNGCTTTGACATTTGTTCAGTTTAACCTNATTACTCAAATAAGGAATTATTTNTTTGATCATTTTCACAACTTATCTATTTCATTTTTTGATAAAAATAGGAGTGGAGAATTNACNTCAATCCTTGTTAATGATGTTTCTAATATGAGNATTGCNCTTGGGACTAGTTTNCATAANGTTTTNATTGAGCCNATAAATATAATTNCGTTTATATCCATTCTTTTTATAATCAANATAAAATTAGCTACTATAGCTTTATTTATTATACCAATAACCTCTTTTATCGTTCTANTAATTGGAAGAAGTATTCGNAGNAAGTCAAAANGNACTGCAGANCANATTGCAGGNATTATGGNTAGNATAACAGAAATATTGAANTCNATTCGGGTTGTAAAAGCATTTGGAAATGAAGATTATGAATCNATNAGATTCAAAAAAGAACAAAATAAATANTATTCTTTAATTACNCGAAGAGCAAGACTAAAGCTGACAGCATCTCCAATTACGGAAACCATTGGTGCAATTATTGGAGTCCTTTTANTATGGATTGGTGGATTAGATGTTTTAGTNNTTAAAANAATGAGCTCAGAAGACTTTATTAGNTTTATTTTAATAATGTTTAGTGTTTTAGGCCCAATACGACTCNTAAGCAATGTAAGTATACAACTTCAAATGGGGATTGCTTCAGCNGAGAGAGTTTTCAAAGTTTTAGATACNAAGNCAGAGGTNTCAGAGGTNAAANACCCTATTAAAATAGATACATTTAGAAAATCTATNGAATTTAAAAANGTAGGATTTTTNTATGAAAATAATGATTCAGTTTTAAANGATGTNTCATTTAATATTGAAAAAGGAAAAATGGTTGCAATAGTTGGNCCTAGNGGAGCAGGTAAATCAACCATNGCAGATTTAATTTCTAGATTTTATGANGTGAAATNGGGATCAATTTTACTNGATGGAAATGATTTNAGAGANNTAAGTATAAAAACATTAAGANAAAACTTAGGAATAGTGACTCAGGAGACNATTCTTTTTGATGAGACTATTGAATTTAATATNGCTTATGGTAAAATTNATTATTCGNAAGATGAATTAGTNGNAGCTNCAAAAGCAGCAAATGCGTATAATTTTATTAANGATCAGCCGAATGGATTCCAAACNATTATTGGAGAAAAAGGATTGAAACTTTCAGGAGGACAAAGACAGCGCATAGCNATNGCAAGAGCTATTCTTAGAAATCCTCCGATATTAATTTTAGATGAAGCCACCTCCTCNCTTGATACNAANTCAGAAAGAGAAGTTCAAATGGCTATAGATAATTTAATGCNNGAAAGAACAACAGTTGTTATTGCTCATAGNTTATCTACTATTNAGCAATCNGATTTAATTATTGTGTTNGAAGATGGNAAGATNGTTGANCGTGGGAATCATANAANCNTGATAAAGAATAATGGGCTTTATTATCAATTATATAATGACNTAAAANCAGGAACCTCATAGTGTCTGATAAAATTAAAATATTATTTGATAGTTANCATTTATATCATCTACCNCAATTTGAGCCACTTATTGACTTGNTAGGAATNGATAAAAGGTTTGANATTTTTCATTCTACATCTAATGAAATANCAANCNAAGAATATGAACTTTGTTCATCCATATTAAGAAAAAAACCTGGTGTNTTTATNGAGGCTGAAACGGAAAAAATTCGTCAAGAAAAAATTAAANANTTAGATTTAAATTTTTTTATTTGTGGTTGGTCTAGATATGATATTGATAAATATGTTACCAGGAAAACTATTGTTGGGATGATTTATCACGGTATAGGAATAAAACCTTCATATTGGCTAGATAATCATCAAAGGCTTGATCTNCGGTTTGTTGAAGGAGAATATCGAGTGAANCAATTACAACAAAACGGAATTGATACTAGGCTTGAGCTTACGGGTTTCATAAAGTTGGATCCTATTTTNCAAAAAAATAAGATTGATATCAATAATATANAACAAAAGTATAACTTAGATCCCANTAANAAAACTATACTNTTTGCTCCAACNTTTTATCCTAGTTCTGTTGAACCNATAGGAATGAANCTAGGAGAATATACCAAAGGGTACAATGTCNTAATTAANCCTCATCTTTGGACTACTTTTTTAAATAAATTNGCNGAAATTAATCANAAGGNNAAAAATANAATNTTTAATNGTTTAATTAGAAAATATGATCATATTCGTCTCATCTCGCCTGAAGAGTACAATATTACTCCATTTTACGAAGTTGCAGATGTATTGCTAACAGAGGCAAGTAGTACGATTTATGAAATGCTTGCATGTGGTAAGCCTGTCGTTGTAAACCGTTTTTTTAAATTAAAATTATCTCATCGATTATTTAAAAATAGATTATATAAAAAACGATTAAATCAAGAAATGGAAAAAGACATTTCTAGTTTTTGTTTTGAAGCACATAAACCAAGTGATATCCCCTCAAGTCTTGATTCAGCATTTAATCAATTTATTAGTAAGCTAGATAAAGTAAAAGAATTTCAAAAAAAAATGTTGTTTAAGCTTGATGGACTAGCTGCACTACGAGCAAAAAAGATCATTCTTTCCCTCATAAAAAATTAATTCCTCTATTTTGAGAAAAATATTATTCGAGACCCATCATCTTTATTATTGGCCTAATTTTCGCCCAATAATTGATGAAATGATACTTTCTGAAGACTTTGAAATATATGTTTCCATGCCCAAACGCAATTTAACTCTTCAGCAAAGCATTTTAATCAAGGAGTGTAATAAGTTATCTATTCAATTTATCACTGCAGATTCCGAGGTAAAAAGAGTTGAAAAAATTTACAATGAGGCTTTCGATATTATTATTGTTGGTAATGTTGGGAAATTAAATAACCTTGTTAATGATAAAACAATAGCCATAATGGTTTATCATGGAATTGGATTAAAACAATCGTATTACAAAGATACTAATAGTAGAATTAACATAAGAGCAGTTGAATCTGCAGCTCGTTTTGATGAGCTAAAAAATGATGGGCATCAGAACTTATTGTTAACAGGGTATACCAAGCTTGATAGGTTGTTTACAATACCAGATAAAGAAATTTATTCTGTTAAAAAAAATCTCCAATTAGACAATAGTAAAAAAACAGTACTATATGCTCCAAGTTTTTATCCATCTTCAGTTGAAAAAATAAGCACTCAATTACCTCTAATAAGCCAATATTATAATATAATTATAAAACTACATGGATTTAGTTGGGAGCAAAAACGATATGAGTATCAAAGCATCCTTTTTACCAAAATGGCAAAAGAAAATCAAAATATATATTTAGTACCGAATGAACAGTTTGACATAATTCCTTTTTATAGAATTGCAGATTTATTAGTATCTGATATTTCATCTACCATGTTTGAATATCTACCACTAAATAGACCAATTATTCAAGCTGAATGTTATACTCTTAGGCTAAAGCATCGCATTTTTCCCTATAGATTTTGGAAGAGACTAGATCTGAAAAGATGGGAAGATGTTGACTTTGTGTATAAAATTTCTAATCCAGAAAATTTATTCAGTAGAATATATTACGCATTAGATAATTTGGAAGAAATGACTACCTTTCGAGAAAAGGCTTCTCAGTATTATCTTTATAAAAATGATGGTGGAGCATCGCGTCGCCTTATTAAGGGATTAAAAGATTATAAATGAAGATAGCCGTTTATAGTCCTAATTGGATTGGAGATTCTGTTTTAGCATTACCTTTTATTAAAGCATTAAAGACACGTTATCCAAATGCGACATTGTATATATTTTGTAAGGAATGGGTCTCAGATATTTATTGGAACCATCCTGATATAGATAATATAATATCTGTTCAAAAAGCGTCATTAGATAGTTTCATAGGTACGATAAAATGCGGCTTTAAGCTTAGAAAGATTAAATTAGATTATTTTTTTACACTCACAGATTCTTTTCGTAGTGCCTTAGTTTTACGGATTTCAGGATCCTCAAAAACCATAGGATACAAATCTCAAATGAGATCATTTCTTCTTTCAGACTCTAGAAATAAATCAAAGTTGACAATTCATAGATCAAAGAAATATTTGGCTTTATTAAATGAATTTGAAAAACTAACCATAAAACCATATTTATATATCTCTCCAAGTGAACAAAAATGGGGGTTGAAAGAAATAAAAAAAATGGGAATGGATAAACCGATAGGGTTGTTCCCATTCAGTGTTTCAAGCAAGAGAACAATATCAAAATCTACAATAATTAAATGGATAGAGAATTCACAAAGTGATTATCTTGTTTTTGGATCTAGAAATGATATACAAAAGGGGAACCAACTTATAGATTCATGCCAAAAATTATCAATAAAATCAATTTGTGGTAAATACACACTTCGGCAGTCTATTATACTGATCTCACTTTGTAAGTATGCATTAGCAGCCGATAGTGGTTTAGGACATATTTCTGCAGCTTTGGGAGTACCCACTATTTCTTTTTTTGGAGTTGGGTCTATTAGCGTAACCGGACCAATAGGTAAGAAAGTTAGAATTTTCGAACATTGTTATCCATGTAAAAGGGACTTATGTGATATTTCTAATAAAGAAGTTTTTTGTTTGAAAAAAATCTCTAAACAAGATATAGAACTTGCTGTTAAAAAGTTAATAATAAAGTAAATTAAAAGTATTACATGAAAGCTTTTATTTTAGCAGCTGGCGTTTCGAGGCGTCTTTATCCACATACTTACAACACACCCAAATGTTTGTTAAAAGTTGGTAATAAGCCCATAATTGACTATCAAATGGAAGCAATAAAAAGTTTGGGCATAACTGAAATTTCGATTATTGTAGGCTATCATAGAGAAATACTTATAGAATATCTTAGGGATAACTTTTCATCTTTTAATTATAATTTTATCGTTAATCATCATTATTTCGAAACGAATACGGCATTTTCTTTGCATGCGGGGAAAGAGTTTTTAAATGATGATCTTATATTAATGAATGCCGATGTTGTATATCCCAAAGGACTTTTAAGGAAATTAATAAATTCTAAGCATGAAACAGCCCTTGCTGTTGATATTAAGTCTTGTGGTAGAGAGGAAGTAAAAGTCATTGATGGCGGTGCTGATAGGATTGTTGCTATTGGTAAAGAATTAATAGAAACTCAATGCCTTGGTGAGTTTATTGGAGTAGCAAAACTATCAAAAGATTTTTGTAAGTATTTTTCCAAGTCATTAGGCGATCTTATTGAATCTGGTGGGTTGAATGATTATTTCGAAGCAGCTATTCATCCTATCCTAGAAAAAAAAGATATTCACTATGTTGATGTATCTGAATTCCCTTGTATGGAGATTGATTTCATTGAGGATTTAGAAGAAGCTCGGACTCTATTTTAGGTAAAAATAATTTTTTTTAATATTTGTTAAATGATTCATTTTATTCATTTCAAACATTAGGCATACTCTCAAACATTATCATGTTTAGGGTTTCAATAAAATATTAAATTAAGTCTTATTATAAACATAATTACTAGGCAAAGGCAAAGCATATGAATTCGCTGAAAAATGAATTAAAGAATCAAATACCAGTTCTCCAAAATGATATAAAAAAATTGATATCCGAAAAGGGTGAACATAAAATTAGCGAAGTAACAGTAGCCCAAGCTTATTCAGGGTTACGAGGTATTAAAGCATTTGTCTGTGACACTTCTTCTGTCTCAGCGGATAAAGGTTTGATTATAAGAGGAATTCCACTTTTAGAAATGACCCATGTTTTGCCGGAAGAAGTTTTCTACTTATTATTAACAGGTAAGCTCCCAAGTAAGGTAGAGCTTCAAGAACTTCAGGAAGAGTTTTCAAAGCATCTTTCAGTTCCTAGTTATGTCTGGAATATTCTTAAGGAGATGCCAGAGGATGCTCACCCAATGACAATGTTTAATACTGGTATATTGGCTATGCAAGGTGAAAGTATGTTTTATGAAAAATATTCAAAAGGAATGCCAAAAACAGAATATTGGGAAGCAGTTTTGGATGATGGAATTAGGCTACTTGCAAAATTACCGTCTCTGGGTGCTGGAATATATCGTATGCGTTTTAACAAAGGAGATAGGATTGATGCAGATCCAAATAAGGATTGGTCTGGGAATTTTGTACATATGGTAGGTCTTCCAGATGAGTCTGGTGATCTTCATAAGTTAATGCAGTTATACTTTATGCTACACTGTGATCATGAAGGAGGGAATGTAAGTGCATTTGCTTCTCATACGGTTGCATCAGCATTATCCGATCCATATTACGCTGTCTCTGCTGGATTAAATGGATTGGCGGGTCCACTACATGGACTCGCAAACCAAGAATGTCTAAAGTTTGTTTTAGGTGTTCGCGATGAATTTAATGGTCTTCCAAATTCAGAGCAGTTGAAAGAATATTGCTGGAATAGGTTAAATAATGGACAGGTGATTCCGGGGTATGGCCATGCTGTATTACGATGTCCCGATCCGAGGTTTTCTGCCTTTGTAAAATTTGGTCAAGATCATATTAAAAACGATGATGTTTTTGGTATTGTTGATTTATTGTTTAAAGTTGTACCAGACGTGTTACAAGAGCATGGTAAAGCTAAAAATCCCTGGCCAAATGTAGATGCAGCATCAGGTTCTTTATTGTACCATTATGGATTAAAAGAATTCAATTTTTACACGGTCCTTTTCAGTATTTCACGATCTATGGGTATGATATCGCAAATGGTATGGGAGCGTGCTTTAGGTATACCTATAACTAGGCCAAAGTCAGTAACAACCGANTGGATTAAATCNACAGTTTATTAGTCCCNATGTNTANAAGNTTTTNTTNCTTGGTGAAGNTNTGGGTTTTTACTTCATTAATTTTTGGTAAGGACATTTACCAATCCATAAGGTTGTACGATCCATCTCCTTCAAATATTTCGATTGTGGCTAGCCAAGGGATTCCCTTAGATCATATTGGAGGGAAAAGGGGTGTGTATATTGATCTTACCTGTACTAAAAACCAAACAACTTATTTGCTATCAAAAGGACTAATACTAGATATTTTAGTCTCTGACCTTACTTCTTTTTATAAGGAAAGGAGTAGGCCTGCAATTTCTAGAAATTTTCCATTGGGATCTATGCAAGGTAATTATACCTGGGATGAGTTAAATAATCGGTTTGATGAATTATTAAATTTATATTCAAATATTATTTCTGAAAGATTAGTAATAGGCCAATCTGTTGAGGGCCGTGATATTTGGGCATTTAAAATCTCAGATAACCCCAATGTGGATGAGGACGAGCCTGAAGTCCTATATACTTCATTAATTCATGCTCGAGAACCATTGAGTATGATGAATCTTTTTTATTTCGCTCAGAAACTTGCAGAAGGCTATAATTCTGATGAAGAGTTCACTTATTTGGTAAATAATAGGGAAATGTGGTTTGTACCAGTGGTTAACCCTGATGGGTACGTTTTTAACGAACAAATTGAACCATTTGGTGGAGGGATGCATAGGAAAAACCGTAGAAATACAAATTGCGGTAATGGGACAACTAGAGGTGTTGATTTAAATAGGAATTTTGGTTTCGGATGGGGAGCTAATAATACAGGTTCATCTCCAGATCCCTGCTCAGATATTTATAGAGGTGAATCTGCGTTTTCTGAACCCGAGACACAAGCTATTCGTAACTTTATTCTAGATCATGAATTTAAAAACGTTCTGCATTATCATTCATTTTGGAATGTATATATTCATGCTTTTGGAGATGGTTCTTATCCAAATGAACCTGATCTCACTACCCACAGTGAAATTGGTCATGAAATGGCTAAGCACAATGGTTTTTTTGTTGGTACTGGGCTAGATGCAATTGGTTATACTGTTAATGGTGATGCTGTTGATTGGACTTATGGAGAACAAGGCCTAATATCATATGTGCCAGAAGTTGGGTCTTATTCACAAGGTTTTTGGCCTTCTGAAGATGAAGTTGAGCAATTATGTATCGACCAATTTCATCCAAATAAAATATTCTCTTTTGTGGCTGGATCTGATATTATCGTTCATTCGTATGAAATCTCTGAAGAATTTCTTCTACCAGGTACTGAGGCTNATATTGAAATTCTTATACAGAATAGAGGTCTTACTAACTCTGGNGGTGATATTGAAATAAGTTTTACACCGCTCAACAATTGGATTTATTTTGATAATGAACCTTTTATTATGAGTGAAATAGATGCTAGAGAATCAGATGATGTNGCATTAACGTTTTTTGTATCTGAAAATGCAACTCCAGGTACTTCATCGGGTATGATAATAAATTTAAATAGCGGAAATAGTTTNGCAAGAAATGACACTATTGAGTTNTTTATTGGTGAACCACAAATAATATCTATTGATAATTTTGAAAATGGTTTAGATGATTGGGATGTAAANGGTGATTGGGGACTTTCTAGTGATGTGTTTGATGGCNTTCATGCATTATCAGATAGTCCTGATGGTGATTATCAAGATGGTCAGGAAACTTTTGCTGAATACATAAGGGAGGTGGATTTTCAATTTGTATCTAACCCAATTATAAAATTCAATGCGAAATGGGATATTGAGNCAAGCTATGATTTTGTTCGATTTCAGGCACTGATCACTGATTCAGGTTGGGTTAGCTTATCAGGTCAATATACAGAAACTGGTTCNGGGCAACCTGCTCAAGCCTTTGGTGAACACGGTTATGATGGTCTTCAAGAAGACTGGGTAGAAGAAACTATTTATTTGGATCATTTAGATGGATTACAAATTACAGGGTTCCGGTTCATTCAGACTTCGGATAACTTTGTTGAAGGCGATGGTTTTTCTTTGGATAATTTTCAAATTTTAGGGTATCCTTCTGGATTAATGGGTGATTTTAATTCAGATTCAGGAGTGGATATTTTTGATATTTTGGGGTTAGCAGATTTATTACTTTTTGGTGCTACGCCAAGCCAAGCTCAATTATTTTTCTGTGATTTTGATAGCAATGGAATGTTAGATGTTATGGATCTTTTACGACTTTCTAATGTTATATTAGGTTTATAAATGAAAAGTTTAATTTTACATGCCTTGTTAATTTCATTTAGTTTTTCTCAAAAAATTGATTTAAAAGTTCTTGAACTTGGTAAAAGAGGTAATGAATATAGAGTTTGGATTTATTTTAAGGATAAGGCTGGATCAGAAAAAATAAATGCGACACAGGAAGCCCATCAAAGAAGATTAAAACATGGGTCAAGAATTGATTATAATTGGTATGATTTAAAAATAGACCCTGATTACATTGATGCTATTCGATCCCTAGGTTTAACAGTNGAGAATCAAAGTCGGTGGTTGAATGCAATATCGGTCATTTGTTCTGAAGACGATTTAGATTCAATTGCCTTGTTTTCTTTCGTAAAAAAAATTGAACCAGTAAAAGGGTATAAAAAAAAACATTTTGAAGTAGGGGAAGATATCCATCCTAGTTCAAGAGATTTTGATTATGGGAACGCACAAACTCAGATTCAACAGATAAATGTCCATGAGTTGCATAATCAAGGGTATACTGGACAAGGGGTAAGAATCCTTGTAATAGATACTGGGTTTGACTTATCGCATAATGCTTTCCAGAATATTAATATTATCGATCAATGGGACGTAATAAATGATGATTCAGAAACAGCAAACCAAAATGAGGACGAACAAAATAGTAACCAAGATTCGCATGGAACGAAAATTCTATCTCTGATTGCTGCAAATATGCCAGGTGAACTTTTAGGNACAGCGTTTGATGCAGAGTTTTTACTTGCAAAAACAGAAGATGTCTCTCAAGAGATTCAGCAAGAGGAGGATGATTTAGTTGCAGGTCTTGAATGGGGAGAATTAAATGGTGCAGATATTGTTTCTATTTCATTGGGTTATTTTGATTGGTATGAATATGAAGATATGGATGGCAATACCGCGGTTACAACTATAGCAATTGATATTGCAGTTTCATTAGGTTTAGTCTGTGTTACTGGTGCGGGAAATTGGGCTAATATTGATTGGTATTATATAGCAGCACCAGCAGATGCTGATTCGGTTATATCTGTAGGGGCAGTAAATAATATTGGCGAAATTGCTAGTTTTAGTTCTCGCGGTCCAACTTTTGATGGAAGAATTAAACCTGAAGTTTGTGCAATGGGAGTAAGTGTTTGGCATGTGAGTTCAAATAATACAACAGATTATGTAACNGCGAGTGGAACTTCNTCNTCTACNCCACTTACTGCAGGAGCAATAGCTCTAATTAAACAAGCAAGACCTGATTTATCACCCATGCAGTTGAGAGAGGCTATTTTAATGACAGCTTCCATAGCTGATAGTCCAAACAATANATATGGATATGGTATTNTAGACGCTACAGAAGCTTTAAATTATTGGTCTACCTCAAGCATTAGTNATTCTCAANCTTATCCCGTTAGTTATAATGTTTTAAGAACATATCCCAANCCTTTTAATCCAGCAATTAATATNGAAATCACTAGTGTTGAGGAATTAATTACAAATGTTTCGATAATTTCATTTAGCGGCCAGTTTGTGCAAAATATTTTCAAAGGTAAAATTTTCAACTCAACACAAACTATTTCATGGGAACCCAACAATCTTTCAAGTGGAATATATTTAGTTAGNTTGATAAANNNTAAAAATCAATNTAGATATAAAAAGATAACATATTTAAAATAAANTTTTTAGTGGGAATATCCTTGTCTCCATTTAAATAAACATACAAATTACGTCTCGCCCAATTGTCATCTTTATGATAAATGTTATAAATAATGTAAAAAAAGTATGCTGTATAGTTTTCTGGCTATCTTGCTTGGCTTATGCTGAGAATAGTAATGAAATTGCTATATCTATAGATTTTTCAGTTTATAACGGGGAAGGGTCAATATTATTATGTTGGTCTATTCCAGACTCTATAAAAGGAAAAAAGACTATTATCTATTCACAAAAATTCGGTGATAAAGAATTTAAAGAAATAGCAGTCTTACCACCAGAAACACTTTTTTTTCTTGAAACGAATTGTTATCCTGGAGAGAGGTATTTTTATAAAATAGTAATCCAAGATATCCACGATAAATTCTTTTCGGTTGATTCAGAAAATCTTCCATTTGGTTCATGCGATTTAATTCAAGATCAATTTTTGTTTAATAACAATCTTCAATCTGTTTCTAACCTTTTGGTGAAGCATATAAAGGATAGATTACTACCTATCCAAATTGGAGATAACTATAGTCAGTTACTTGAAGTTTTGCCTATCGATAAAATTAAAGATTATAATTGGATAGAAAAGTTTCCTTCTTCAATTCTTAATGCGCTTTCAGAAACAATAGATAAAACAAATGATATTATCTCAAATTCAAATTTTCATGCTGACATAATGGATTATGAAAGTTTATACAGGAATCATTTTTTTTTGACTCCTGAAATGTGGGATGAACAAATTTATAATGCTATTGTTAATATTAGGAGCAATTGGAGGATGTTGTACAATACGTATCCAAGTTCAATAGAGATGCTTAATACATTGGATCCTTTTCGAATTGTTTCATCTGTAAATAATTTTCCAGATTCCTCAAAAATAATGCTTAGTGTATTTCATGAAGATAAGAAAAAATCAAAAGAATGGTATATCCTATCCGGAGATGAGTATGTCAATTTAGAAAAATTTATTGTAAGTGATGTTTATAATTTTGTAGTTAACATACCAACAGACTGGAATTATGTTAGTTTGATGGTTGACGATTCGATTGTGCAAACTTTACCTGTTTTAAAGAATAGATCAATATTATACACTTTAGAAGGAGATATAATACCGCGAACATATGAAGACCAGAACTTTATTAAAATAAAAAGGGATGCATCATCTCTTTGGTTTAATGAAATAATATGGAATGCGAACCTTAGGAGATTAGAGGTAGAGCTAGCCGGGCGACCAGGATTGAATGAAAAATATTTTATAAAAGTCCGGGACGAAATTTTTTGGAATATTGATCCGGGGTATAGTTTTAACACACAATATATTGATTCTCTTTTGAGTTTTGAGACTCAATTTGACTCTTTATTAATTGTTGAATTACAAAGTCTAAATGACTCTTTAACCATTACCCATGAATTCATTATTCTGGATACTATTTCAAAGTCTATAGCTAGGTTAAACGACAGTGGTCCATGGGCTCTGGCTAATGTGAATACCCTTGGATCAACCAATGTAATAAGTCAAAATAATTATGATTCTCAATTAGTACCACAACTCTTTGTACTGTATCAAAACTATCCTAACCCGTTTAACGGTCAGACAAAAATCACTTTTGACCTACTTGAAAATGCAAAATTATCATTATACATTACTGATGCTAAAGGTAGGGTACAGGAGAGGATCCTTGAAGAAGAATTTTATAATTCTGGGACGTATAATTTTTTATGGGATGCTGAACATCTTTCATCTGGTATTTACTTTATTTCTTTGCAGGCAGAAGTAGATCATCTGCCACCAGCTCTAATCAGTAGAAAGATGATCTACTTAAAATAGTTATTTATTATTACTATAAATATCATGATTAAGATTAGATACATTTATTTATTTTTTTATCTTATTTTGTTTTTTGGTGCATGTACATCTCATCCTCCAGTTATGCCGGAAGTACCAAAAGAAGGTGAAACCAAAATGGGCTTTTCTTTTTCAGTTGAAAATATAATTCCTACTATATGGTGGCGTCACTCATTGAATAATTATACCGATGTTGGTTTTAAACTTGGTATACCAATTTCCGGCACAGGAATAGATATAAATAGATTATTAATGAAAAAAGATCGTAGATGGGATATGCTAAATCTTGCTTATAGTATATCCCCAAATTCTAGCCTTGATCTAACTTATTACATGTTTAAGGTGCATAAGAAAGAAAAATTAAGTTTTTTAAAACCACCTATTAGGACTAGATGGAGAGCCTTTCGATTGATGATAATCCCAGATGGAACCTATGATAATCCTAGTACTCGTGGTTCGAAAGTAAGTACCAGATTAGGGTTCCTTTTCGGAAGAAGATTTGGAGAAAAATGGGGGTTTGAAACCGGATATTTTCATGATCTTAAAGCAGGTTGGTCCTCAAGTGATGATTATCCACATAAAGATCTAGAAAAACCTCATTGGCCAACTCAATTTTCAAGAGGAATGGGTGTTTCAGTACAATTATTTTTATATCTTCCTTCTTCCGAAAAAAACTAAATGATTGATGCGGCTGAGAATAGTTTTCGGTCTAGATTGTTATCAAAAGATAAACAGGGATGTCTAGAATATTTAAAAACAAATTTAGTGGAAGAGAATTTAGTTTCAACTCTTCATGATCTATTATTTTTTAGTGTATCGGTAGATAGCAATCATTCTTCAATACACCCTGTATGCATTGTTAATGCAATAAAAAACTTTATAAGCGACGATAGGCTGAACCCTTCAATTAAACTACTTTCTTTTGTTCTTGAATACTTATTCCAATTTGATATAAGAGAGAGTGATCAATCTATTTTAGATCAATCCTTAAAAAAAGGAGTAGTAAGGACAGCTTTTATTGGTGAGTTAGAGGATGCATGCCAAAATAGTCAATGGGGTAAGGCAGAATCTTTATTAGCTGAAATTTTTCTTGCTTCTGACCAATCCAGA
>NZHK01000073.1 GCA_002691285.1 Fidelibacterota bacterium
CTTAGGAGAAGGAATAGATGGTGCTGATGTAAGCGAGGTGGCTGTGTCTGTTGGGGATGCAGTTTCTAAAGATGACACATTGTTGGTATTAGAATCGGATAAGGCATCCATGGAAATTCCGGCAGAGGATGCTGGGGTAATAAAAGAAATTTTGGTTTCACCAGGAGACAGTTTGGAAACGGGAGCTTTGTTAATGAGGGTTGGGGTTAAAACACTTTCTAGTGAATCCTTACTTGAAAAAGAATCAGATGTTGCCAAACAAGAGGTTCATCAGGAAAACTTCGAGACAACCAAACAAGAACTTGTTCAAGAAAAACCACGTTCGTCTCTTGGTGGGTTGTTTGCATCTCCAGGGATTAGAAGGTTGGCAAGAGAATTAGAAATTGATCTTTCTGTAATAAAAGGCACTGGAAGAAAGGGTAGGATTACAAAACAGGATTTACATTCTTATATAAAATTGCGCATGTCTTCAGGGTCAACAATTTCTCATCCTAAAAAAGAAATTGATTTCTCAAAGTGGGGTGAAGTAGAAAAGCAAAAACTAACAAAAATAAACAAAATTACAGCATCACGTCTTCAAGGTGCATGGAAAGAAATACCGCACGTAACACAATACGATGATGCAGATATTACAGAGCTAGATGTGTTCAGAAAAAATTTAAAAACATCTGGAGCTGAAAAAGGCATTAAAGTAACGTTCTTGCCGTTCTTGCTTCGGGCTGTTTGTATTGTTTTAAAAGAAATGCCTCGCTTTAATAGCTCGTTAGATCATGAAACCGAAAACTTAATTGTGAAAAAATACATAAATATTGGCGTTGCTGTTGACACGCCCTCAGGTCTTGTTGTTCCATCAATACGAGATGTAAACAACAAAACAATATTCCAGCTTTCCAAAGAGTTGATGGATATAAGTACAAGAGCAAAAGAAAAAAAATTAAAACCAGATGAATTAACGGGAAGCACTTTTACTATTTCAAGTTTGGGTGGAATTGGAGGAACCCGGTTTTCCCCTATTGTTAATCCCCCAGAAGTTGCTATTCTTGGTGTCTCAAAAAGCAAATGGAGCCCGGTATACTATAAAGAAACCCGCAGTTTTGAACCTAGGTATATTATGCCTTTTTGTGTTTCATATGACCACCGTGTTATTGACGGTGCAGCGGGTGCTTCGTTTACAACGAGACTGGCTAATATTTTAAGCAATGAAAAACATTTTGAAGACTAATGAATAATACAGGTGTTTGGGATGTTGTGGTAATCGGCTCGGGGCCCGGTGGTTATGCAGCGGCGTTTAGAGCGTCGGACTTGGGGAAAAAAGTTCTATTGATTGATAGAGATGAAAAACTGGGCGGTGTGTGTTTAAATAGAGGATGTATACCATCCAAGGCTTTGTTGCATATTGTAAAAATTGTTAATGAGACTCAACACCTATCAAAAGTTGGTGTTTCTTTTGGAGATCCGAAGTTTGATATTGAAAAGATTCGAAACCATAAAAATAAAATCATATCGCAGCTTAATAGTGGGATTTCTCAATTAGCAAAAGCTAGAAAAGTAAGCGTTTTGTCTGGTAAGGCTTCGTTTGTAACAAACAGTGAGATTTTAGTAGAAACGAAGGAGGGTGATGAAAAAATTAAATTTAAACATTGTATTATTGCCTCTGGTTCAACTTCATCAATGTTGCCAAATGTTCCTCTAAACCACCCATCTATATTAACATCAAAAACAGCCTTAGACCTTGAATCTGTTCCAGAGTCCCTATTAATTATCGGTGGAGGAATAATAGGTCTTGAGCTGGGGCAAGTTTACAGTACCTTGGGATCAAGTGTTTCTGTGGTTGAATATATGTCAAGTTTAGTTCCTGGAGCAGACGATGATATTACAAAGCCTCTCATCAGGAAATTAAAAAAGCAGTTCAAATCAATAATGCTTTCCTCAAAGGTAACCAATGTTGATGTTGGTTCTGAAGGTGAAGTAAAGGTTTCTATTGAAAAGAACAACGAAATAAAAGAACGCATGTATGAAAAGGTTCTTGTCGCAGTAGGAAGAAAACCAAACACAGACCTTTTACAGCTTGAAAACACAGATGTAAAAGTAAATGACAAAGGTTTTATTGTTGTGGATGAGTATCAAAAAACGACAGTGAATAGTATTTTTGCAATTGGAGATATTGCAGGGAATCCAATGCTTGCACACAAAGCAACGCATGAAGGTAAGGTTGCAGCAGAAGTTTGCGCTGGCCTCCCTGCAGCTATGGACGCCAAGGCAATTCCAAGTGTTGTTTATACAGACCCCGAAATTGCTTGGGTTGGACTAACAGAAAAAGAAGCTGCGGATAAAGGAATACCATATGAGCTTGGTGATTTTCCGTGGTCAGCAAGTGGAAAAGCAATGATTTTAAATGCTTCTCAAGGCAAAACTAAAATTTTATTTGAGCCCGAAACTAAAAAGGTTTTAGGTGGGGCTATTGTTGGCCCTGTAGCTGGTGATCTTATTTCTGAAGTTTCATTAGCATTAGAAATGGGTTCTGATGTAGAAGACCTAGCATTAACGGTTCACCCGCACCCGACTCTTGGTGAAACAGTAGGTGCTGCTGCAGAAGTGTTAGAAGGAACTATGACCGATCTTTTTATTCCACAAAAAAGAAAGTAATATGGTTAAGTACTTTATATTATCAGCAATGATTTTTTCATTCCTTTTTTCTCAAGAAACAAAAACAGAAGAAACAAAAACAGAAGAAGGAAAACAGTCATCTGCCAAACAACCCAAAGCAATCGAAAAACCGAAAAAAAAGACAATGGAGGAGGCTCTCAAAAATACGATTGAAAAAGCAGGGCTCTTTAATTTATATCAAGATACTACAAGCGGAAAAACATACATGCTCATAAAGAAAGCTCAGTTAGAAAAAGAGTTTATTCATTTTGTTCATGGTTTGAACGGGCAATTAAATGCAGGGGTATTCAAAGGTAGTTATCGTGGGTCTAGAATTTTTAAATTAAAAAAATACTTTAATAGGATTGAATTTGAGGTTCAGAATAACGCAATGTATTTTGATCCAAAAAACCCACTTAGTCGCTCTTCAGATGCAAATATAAGCAGCGCAATCTTGGCGTCTTCTTTAATCATTTCTGAAAAAAACAACGAATACCTTATCGATGTAGATAACATTTTCCTTACTGAGTCCATCCATCAAATATCCAGAGGTTTTATTCCAGGTGGAGCTAATAAAAACCCATTTAAAATTGGAAGACTTGCAAAAGAAAGAACAAAATATTCAGAAATTAAAAATTATCCAGAAAACACAGATGTGATTGTCCAGTATGTTTACACAAACCCAATGCCAACCAATTGGGGTTCTGATGTAGGTCTAACCGACCCTCGGTCTGTAAACGTTACCCTGCAGCATAGCTTTATAGAGCTTCCCGAAAACAATTACAAACCAAGGTTTGAAGATCCTAGGGTTGGTTATTTTGCTACTCAACAAACGGATATGACATCTGCAGATGACCCAACTCCTTACCGAGACATGATTCACCGATGGCATTTAGAAAAAAAGGATACTAGCCAATCTCGATCTGTTGTAAAAGAGCCCATTGTATGGTGGATAGAAAACACAACACCTCATGAATTTCGAGAAGCTATTAAAGAAGGTGTTCTAGCTTGGAATAAAGCTTTTGAAAAAGCAGGTCTTATCAATGCTGTTGATGTGAAAGTCCAGCCAGATGATGCTATCTGGGATGCAGGAGATATTCGATATAATGTTCTTCGATGGACCTCTTCTCCAAGACCTCCTTTTGGTGGGTATGGCCCAAGCTTTGTAAATCCTAGAACAGGTCAAATTCTTGGTGCAGATATAATGTTAGAGTACGTATACTTTACAAACCGAGTAAAATATGAAAAAATTTACGATACCTTCACATCGAGTGAAATACAACAAGACGAATTAAGTTGTTTTGCGGGAAACCATATTCAACAAGGGAACATGTTTGGATTGTTGGCTATGGGTAATGTTTCCAATTACTCAAACTTAGAACAACATCGGATAATATATGAAAGTCTTGTAAAATTAACCTTGCATGAGGTTGGACACACGCTTGGGTTAAGCCATAATTTTTATGCAAGTAAACTGCATAGTTTTAACAATATTCACGAACGACATATTACTGAACCAATTGGTCTAACATCTTCGGTTATGGATTATGTATCTGCAAATGTGGGTGTTAATTCAAAAAACCACGGACAGTTTTATACAACCACACCTGGTCCATATGATGTTTGGGCAATAGAGTTTGGTTACACCCCAGAACTCGTTAATCCGGAAGATGAAAAAAACAGATTAGAAACACTTTTGAGTAAGTCTGTGAAAAATGAATATAGATATGGAAACGACGCAGATGATATGAGATCAGCGGGTAAAGCCATAGATCCTAGAATTATGATTTCAGACATGAGCGATGACCCGGTTGCATATGCACAACAAAGAATGGATATTATAAGGTCTATTTATCCATCTCTAAATAAAAAATTTGAAAGAAAAGGAGAGTCTTATCATGGTTTAAGGGATGCCTTTTCTGTTTTAAATGGTGAGTATACTAACTGCACTCGAATTATATCGAGATATGTGGGTGGAGTCTATATGGATAGATCTATGGTTGGACAGGTGGGAAAAGACAAGCCTTTTGTTCCTGTTCCAAAAGAAGATCAAAAGTGGGCAATGACTCTTTTAACAAAATACGCTTTTGCTCCAGACGCTTTTCAAATACCTTCAGATATCTATAGTTATTTACAAAGAGAAAGAAGAGGTTGGAGTGGTACAAAAGATCCGAACGTTTTAAATATGTTTTTAAACATGCAAAAGGATTTGTTTAATCATTTGTTCCACGTAAATGTTCTAAAAAGAATTTCAAATACACAGTTATATGGCAATTCATATAGCGTTTCAGAGATGATGAAAGATTTAACAAACGCATGTTTTTCTGCAGATGCAGGGTCCAATGTCTCCTTAATGAGGATCAACCTTCAAACCGAATATACAAAGAGACTTGTTTCCATCGTTCACAATAAGGGTAAGGTTAAGTTTGATCATGTTTCTGTAGCTATGGCCTTTGACAATTTGAATAGAATAAAAAAATATGCTTCTAAGACTAGCGGAGCAAATGACCAAACAAAAGCACATCGCAAGCACCTTGTTTATATTATTGACAAAGCATTAGACACTTAACAAGTGGGAAAAAAACATGATCAAAAAAACAATTATAGTCTTAGCTGTTTTCTTAGTAGGCTGTACTTCTAATAAAACATTGAAACACCCTTTAGATAAATCCAAATCAAAAACAGTCGTTTTGGAAAATGGGCTTAAGGTGTACTTGCTTTCAGATCCAAGCTTTAATGTTTCAGCGGCTTCGGTGTCTGTAGAGGTTGGCTCTCTTGACAACCCAGATGACCGTCAAGGTTTAGCACATTTTTTAGAGCACATGCTTTTTTTAGGTACAGAAAAATATCCAGATGTTGATGAGTATAGTAGCTATTTAAAGACATACGGTGGTTATTCCAATGCGTATACGGCTAGCGACCACACCAATTATCAATTCCAAGTTTTGCCAGATGGTTTTGAGGGTGCGCTAGATAGATTCTCCCAGTTTTTTATAAGTCCTCTTTTTACTGAGGAGTATACCGCTCGTGAGGTTAATGCCGTGAACTCAGAGCATCAGAAAAACATGTTAAATGATAATTGGAGACAGTTTAGGGTTTCTTCTTTGTTTGCAAAAGATGGACACCCCGAAAGAAAGTTTGGAACAGGTAACCTAGAGACGTTAGGAGATATAACAAGGGAAGAATTAATTCGTTTTTATAAACAACATTACAGTGCAAACAGGATGGGTGTTGCCTTGCTTAGTACGCACTCCTTAGAAGAGATGGAGGGTTGGTGTCGTCAGTATTTTTCTTCAGTCAAAAACCGTAATCTTAATCGTAATAAATATGACCCAAACTTTTTAGAGAAAAAAGAGACATTTAGGCTTATACAAATTGACCCAGTAAAAGATGTTCGAAACCTTAATCTCCTTTTTTCTTTGCCTTCAACAAGGAACTTATACAAAAGCAAACCGGGGAGACAATTTGGTTTCATATTAGGGTATGAAGGTCGAGGTAGCCTTCTTTCTTTCTTGAAACAAAAAGGTTGGGCTTTATCTCTTTCAGCAGGAGCGGGTTCTGAGACCAGCGATTATGGTAATGCATCTGTTCGAATCGGGTTAACAGAAGAAGGTCAGACAAACTATAGAGAGGTTATTAAAATAACCATGGATTACATTGCTTTAATGAAGGAAAGGGGCCATCAAAAACACGTTTTTGATGAGTTAAAATCTATGGCTTCTCTTAATGAAATATACGCTAGTAAAGGGGAGGGTATGTGGAGAGCTACCCAACTTGCGAACGAAGCTATGATGTATCCTATGGAAGATGTTGGTAGGGTGAATTACTTATATTCTGATTTTTCATCAGATACATATGATCTTATCCTTAATCATATCAGGCCAGATAATATGTTGGCTATGTTGATAGCAAAAGGTGTTGAAACTGATAAAAAAGAACACTTCTATGAGGCTCCGTATTCATATACGGAGGATGAAAGTTTTTATAAAGAGCTAATAAACACGAAAACCCATGAAAGTTTTTTGATTCCAGAACCGAACCCTTTTATACCTAAGGAAGCTTCTGTTCCAAATAGGGGTTTTAAGGAAAATGTATATCCTGAAGTTTTAAAAGATGAAAAAGGAGTTATGTTATATTTTGGGCAAGATCATGAATTCCTTAGGCCAAAGGGAGTTATCAGTTTAAAGATAATGTTTCCAAAAGAGAAAATGAGCCTAACTCATAGAGTTTACTCTAAGATTTACGCAAAATGTGTCAATGAGTCACTCAACGAGATAAGTTATCCAGCAAAACAGGCCGGGTTAAACTTTTCGGTGAAAGAGGGGTATGAGGGTATTTACTTAGATGTGAACGGTTACAAAGAATCTGCAATGGTTTTATATGATCTTATTTTAAAACACATGATGGATTTCTCGGTTTCAGAGTCTCAGTTTTCTGCGATAAAAGATAAAACCGTGAGAGACTATAAGAACTTTGCCCTTTCTGATGCGTACCAACAAACTAGAGAAGTTGGGATGGAGCTTTTTATGAACGTCAAATTTTCTTGGGAAGAATCACTCCCGGTTGCTGATGCTGCGACGTTAGCAGATATTAAAAGCTTTAGTGAATCTTTGTATGCAAACACATTCTTGGAAGCCATGGTTTATGGAGATTTCGAAAAAAGTGATGCAAAAAAAGTTATAAGTTTGTTTCAAGAAAAAACAAACACAAGAGGAATTAATAAGAACGAAGCCTTTAACGTAGAATATTTGAAATTAAATCAACCGGAAACAATTCAATATACCAATAAACTTCTTGTAAACAATTCTTGTTTCTATCGCGAATATTTAATTGGTAAAGATTCACCAGATCTTAGAGCTAAAACAAAAGTAATCGGAACAGCTCTTCAGCAACCTTTTTTTACGGAAATGAGGACCAATCAACAGCTTGGTTATATAGTTGGATCGTATCCAAACAATAAAGATAAAAATTATTATTTAAGTTTTCTCATTCAATCTGGTGAATATTCTGCTGATGATGTAAATCAAAGAGCTGAAAAATTTATATCTAAAACGCAGAAAATATTTGATGAGATGGACGATGAAACATTTAGTCAATTAATTAAGTCTGAAATAGAAAAACTTGAAAAGACTCCAATGAGTATCTCTGAGCGGGCGATGAAGTTAAAAAACACAATCTTTGAAAATGATGCTGATTACCATAGAGACCAGAAAACAATTGACGCTTTAAACAACCTTAAAAAAGAATCGGTTGTGAGCCTTTTAAATGAAACANTTTCTCCAAAAACGCGGAGAATGGTAAATGTTCTTTCTTTTGCAGAGAACCACAAAAANACGACNGGTGTAAAGACCTCTTTTGATGACTTGGTAAAATGGAAAGACTCAAGGGTATATGAATAATTAGCAATGCCTAAAGAGGTTATCTTAATTGCTGCTGTAACAGTTGATGGNTTTATTGCAAGACACAANTTAGAGATAACATCTTGGTCTAAAGATCTNCAGNTTTTTAAAAAACAAACAACGGGTTTTCCTGTCATCCTNGGTTCTAACACAGATAAAACTATTTCCAGTAGTTTAAAANGAAGAAGGAAAATNGTTGTAGGAAGGGGTGATGATCCCGAGAANACTTTAACCGAAATAAAAGAGAAAAGATGTTTTGTNATTGGTGGAGGAAAAACGTTTTATAGGTTTTCTTCTTTTTTAACTCANTTATATATTACTCCACATCCCTATGTGTTCGGGACTGGGGTTGCTCTTTTTGATAATCCAAAAATGAAAGAGCTAAANATAAAGTTTTTAAATTTATTTGAAGTGGATAGAAGCCATGGGATTTTTCAATATCAGTATGAAGTCCTAAGACCTTGATTAAAATCCAAACACCTGTATTTATNTTTTTTTTGACAGGTGTGTTTTTGTACGGTCTTGATGTACATAGTGGGGGGCCAATATCTAAAAACCAGGCAGCAATGGACGTCAAGCACTACTTTTTAGATTTGNTCGTTGATCCACACAAAAAATCTATTTCTGGTTCGTCTACCATTCAATTTATATTAAACAAAGATGTTCCTGTTTTAGAAATAGATTTATATAAAAAACTCACTATTTCAGGAGTCTCAATTGATGGAACAAACCTTGATTTTAAGCATCGGGAACATAAGGTTTTTGTTGAAAACCCAGGCCTTGATCTTTTTTCTTTACATAAGTTAGAAATCAAATATGGTGGACGACCACCTATCGCAAAACGCCCACCTTGGGATGGTGGCTTTACTTGGGAGAGGAGTGAAAACGGAGATCCTTGGGTGGGGGTTTCTTGTCAAGGAAATGGCGCATATATTTGGTATCCATGTAAAGAACATCCAAGCGACAAAGCAGACAGCGCAGATATAAAAATTACAGCGCCAGATCCTATTATGGCTGTTTCTAATGGTTTGTTAGTTTCTAAAAATAAAAATGAAGAAAGGTGGACAACCTGGCATTGGAAGACGAAATATCCGATAAGCACATATAATATAAATTTCACANTGGGAAACTNTGAGGTTGTTGAAAAAGAAGGATACGTTTTAGANGAACCTTTAAAAATTGTTTATTATGTTTTGCCAGAAGCAAAAAAAGGCGCAATGGAGCTTTTAAACATGTCAGAAGAATATCTAAATTTTTATGCAAATCATTTTGGGCAGTATCCATGGATTAACGANAAGTTTGGTCTTGTACATACACCATANTGGGGAATGGAACACCAAACCATTAATGCATATGGAAACGATTATAAAAAAACAAAACTTGGATATGATTTTATATTGTTTCATGAAATGGGTCATGAATGGTTTGGTAATTATCTTAGTGTGGCAGATTGGTCGGAGTTCTGGATCCATGAGGGATTTGATACGTATGCAGAAGCCTTATTTGTGGAAGAAAAATATGGCTGGAACAAGGCGGTTCAATTCGTAAATGATCGATATAAAAACAACATAAAAAACGAGTTTCCTATAATTATGGGTAAAGATGGAACGAGTAAACACCCATCAGGAAACGATGTTTATTACAAAGGTGCACATGTTCTACATACATTACGTTTTCTAATTGGAGATAAGATTTTTAAATCTAGCATAAAAGAATTTGTTCAAATGCCCAAAGAATTAGGGGAAAACCAAACCACAACAAAAGAGTTTGTTTCTCTTATTAATGAAAACACAAACCTAGACCTCCAGTGGTTTTTTGATGTTTATATTTATCAAAACAAATTGCCAGTTCTCAATATAAAAAAAACAAAAGAAGACACAGGGACCTTTTTAGATTTGTGGTGGGAAAATAAAGGTTTTGAAATGCCTGTTGAAATTTTGTACAATGGAATTAATGGTAAAGTTAACAGAAAACTATTTATCAACAACCAACTAACGAGAATAGCATTGTTGTCTGATGAACAATATGTTTTAGACCCAGAGGGTTGGATATTGTTTACAAAAAACTTTAAATAAGTAAGGGAAAAGCAGAGAATGAAAATCAAAACAAAGTGGGGTTTAGGTTTAGTCTTGATAACGATCTTGTTCGTGGCCTTGTTTTGGAGGTGGTTACATTCTCCTTTGCCACAGTATGTAGGGGAGAAAAAGTTACCTCCTCTTCAAAAAAAAGTAGATGTGTATACGGACAGGTTTGGAGTACCCCATGTGTTTGCTGAAAATGAAAAAGACCTGTTTTTTTCAGCTGGATATATCGCAGCAAGAGAGCGTTTATTTCAACTATCTATGGTAGCATTAGCTGTAAAAGGGGAGTTAGCATCAGTATTGGGAGAATCGTATTTAAAGACAGATATATATTTAAGAACATGGCGAATAAAAAAGGTGGCAATTGAGTTGGTTAGAAACATGAAACCGGAAAACAAAGAAATATTTGAATCTTTTTGTGCTGGAATTAATTATTGGATACAAGAATCAAAAAAAGATTTGCCATTAGAGTTTAAAATATTAGGTATGGAGCCACCTCTTTGGGATCCGGTTATTGTTGCGGGCTACACAAGAATGATGGCTCATGAGATGTCTGGTTCGTGGAAACCNGAGATTGTTTTTGGGGCTGTGTTGGAATATTTTGGGGAAGAAAAGCTNTCAGAACTGATACCAAACAGCGAGTATGACTTTCCAACAATAGCAAGTGAAAGACAGAAAAANCTGACTTCAGTTTATAGCGAAGTGCTTCATCAGGAAACGGTCTTGCGAAATTTATTTGGTGACTACAGCGCAGATATTGGTTCAAATAGNTGGGTGGTTGCAGGAAATAAAACAGATACTGGAAAGCCATATTTAGCTAATGATCCCCATTTAGCGTTTTCTCAACCTCCTAGATGGTTTGAAATTCATTTAAANGGTGGAAGGTTTAACGTTTCAGGNGTNTGCCTTGCTGGAATACCGATGCCTGTTATTGGTCAAAACAAAAGTACGGCTTGGGGTTTTACTAATAGTATGGTCGATGATCTTGATTTTTTTATTGAAAAGATNAACCCTAAAAATAAAAATCAATATTACCATGATGGAAAGTGGAAAAATTTCATAGTAGAAAGGGAAACAATTCCATTAAAGTCAGGAAAAGATACTTCAGTAGTAATTAGAACATCGGTACATGGGCCAGTAATTAGCGATGTTCACACTCTTTTAAAGTCAGATGATAGAGTAATAACGATGTCTTGGACCGGCCATTGGGTTACTAATGAAATGGATGCTTGGATAAGAATGACAACTATGGAAAATTGGGACGATTTTACTTCTGCGGTTAAAAGATTTGGTGTGCCAGGCCAAAATATTGTGTATGCGGATATAGATGGAAACATAGGTTGGAGGCCTGCTGTCTTCGTTCCTTTAAGAAAAGAGGGGTTCAGNATGGTNCCGCGCCCGGGCCANAANNAAGAATATGATTGGGCAGGCAAGGTTCCNTTTGGTAAAATGCCTTACCTATACAATCCAGANAAAGGATTNATAGTTACNGCAAACAATAGAACNATTGGAGATGGGTTTCCTTANTANATATCGGGCCTGTGGGCAGATCCAAGTAGAGGNGACNGGNTTAACGANCTNNTAGAACAAAAAAAGNGNCTANGGATGGAAGATATGAAGAAAGCTCAGTTGGATTATCAATCTAACTTTGCNTTAGATGTGTTGCCGTACATACTTNANGCTGGGCAGGAGGAGCTAAGNAANGGGCAAAGAGTNGCGTNTGATTACATTGGTNCNTGGAATGGAGTAGANGATGTAGAGTCTAAGGGGGCACTTTTTTTTCATGCATTTATAAAATCNTTTATTACAAACGTATANCAAGANGAANTANGTNTNCTGGGAAANGGGTACCTTGAGGCNTATGCNTCTTTAAANTATTTAACNAATAGAAAAATANGNGAAANAATNCANACAGGNAAGTCAAGTTGGTTGGATGANATAAAAACAAAAGANAAANGGGAGACNTTAAANGATATGGTTTTNTTGTCTNTGGNTGGTGCTTANAGTTTGGTAACAGANAGGTATGGNTTTAATAGNGCAAACTGGAAATGGGGAGATGCTCATTCNCTTACCCATAANCATACNTTNTCAAAANTAAAAANTCTTGACTACTTNNTTNCTCTTAATGTTGGNCCTTATAGGTCTGGTGGCTCGTCGCTAACNCCAAATGCGGGTGGTTACAAATTNGGNGATTCTTTTAATCAAACATCAGGAGCTTCAATGAGAAGGGTGGTNGATTTCTCNGACTTAAACAACACCCAGATGATNCTTCCAACCGGTCAATCNGGAAATGTAAANAGNGCCCATTATAAAGATCAGGCAGAATTATATCATAGTGGTGGCTATAGAAGAACCATGTTTGANTTNGNTGAGATTANAGCAGATANAAACATAAAGCATTTGATATTGAAACCTTAATTATGTTGGTTCTTTTGTTGTCTGGAGGNTTTNTGTATTTGCTTTCNTATAGNTACTTTTGGAAATCATCTGGGACTATANGAGAACAAGGCCCGGGCTTTGAGATGGTGTCTCATAGGGGCGTAACTGTTAACTCACCTGAAAATACAATTGAATCTTATTTGGAAGCAGTAGATAGGGGNTTTAGGTGGATTGAANTAGATGTTTTGTGTACTAAAGATCGGGCACTTGTTTGTTCTCATAATTATGATTTNGAGCGAGAGACAGATTCACATGGTTATATACATCATTCAATGTTGAAAGACGTNAAAAANGCATATACAGGNGTACATAAGGGGTATTNTGGNGGTTTTAGAATACCTTCNNTGACCGAGGTTTTAGATAATNTACCAGATANCATTGGGCTTAATATAGAAATNAAGTTTAGTTCNTTTTTTGATTTTAGTGGGGCCCGGGCAATNTGCCGANTAAAAAAATCTTTTAATAGAAAGGAATATTATTATTTCGTCTTTTAACCCACTNGTNTTNCTTTATNTGAAGCTNTTTTTTGGGCNTGCCCAGATTGGTTTTTTGATTGAAACNAAAAAATACTTATGGGTTGTCAATTGGCTTCACCCTATGTATTTGCATCCAAGAGCGGATATAATTGATTCAGAAGTCATATCATTGTGTAAAGAAAAAAATATGGGTATTTTAGCTTGGACAGTAAATAATAGATGCGCAATTAAGTGGTGTTTTAACAATAATGTTATAGGAGTAATAACGGATAGAAAGAGGTCAACACTGTGATGGAAATTGAAGTTAAAAAATTAAAAACAATATTAGATATCAACGAAATGGTTTTATTGGATGTAAGAGAGCCTTACGAAGTAGAAATCTGTAAAATTAAAGGTAGCTTGTTTATCCCTATGAATGAAATACCCTACAAGCTTAACCAACTAGATAAAGAAAAAAGTTACGCGGTTATGTGCCATTCTGGAGTTAGATCTCTACATGTTACAAATTATCTAAATGGACAGGGATATAAAGCATTGAATGTTGTAGGTGGAATTGACATGTGGGCTTTAGCTGTTGATAATGATATGATTCGATACTAAATTAAATAAAACCAATAGTTTAACAACTATAATTTTTTCTTTTTTTATATGTTTTATTTATATTTGTATGGTACGAATACATATATATACTTCCTTTTTTTAGATTGGCGTTGTTTACTAGTTTTATGTGGCTGGTAATCTTTTTTGATTCAGTTTGCTTTTATTTTTAGTTACAATTTGTTGTTCTAAGTTGGGTATCTTTTTTTTGAGTCTCTTTAAATTAAACATGATTCCCTTGTCATATATATACTGACTATCTATTTTTGCTTATTTTTTATTTGTTTATTTGTTAAACACATAACCCAAATTGTTTTATAAAGACAATAAAAACAAAGTGTTAAAAATTTATTTTTAAAAACATTCTATTGTATGCCTTTTTTTTTTTTATAAGTTTTTTGTGGTGGGTTCTTTTTTTGAAATGTTGGCAGGTTTAATTTAAGCATTTGAATCTTGTTTTCTGTTTTCCTAAAATTTTAATGTTTTGTTCTATCCTAAAATTGATATTAAATTTTTTCCACTTTTCAAATTAGAAGTTTTTCTTCCTCCCTTATTTTTTTTTTTTGATTTTTATTTTTCAATATTTTCTAATGGGCAGTAATTTTTTTTATCTATATTTTTTTAAGTCTTGTAAAAACAACTAAATAGGATGTATATAAAAACACTTTTTTATTATTGTTTTTATTTTCTAACCGTTTTCTAACAAAAGGTAATTAAATTTAAAAATGAATAAAACGTCTCATACAGTCCTTGTTATTGAAGATGAACCTGACATTATGGAGCTCATCGAGTTTAATCTTAAGAAATATAATTATAACGTTCTTTTGGCTAATAACGGTGAAAAGGGTTTAAAAGATGCTAGGTCTTTTGAGCCTGATTTAATTCTTCTTGATCTTATGCTGCCCGGTATCCAAGGTATTGACGTTTGCAGAGTTATTAAATCTGATGAAAATATTAAAAACACTCCCATTATTATATTATCTGCTTTAGGTCAAGAAGAAGATATTGTTAAAGGTTTAGATGCAGGTGCTGATGATTATGTTTCTAAGCCCTTTTCATTAGATATACTTAATGCCAGAATTAAAAGTGTTTTACGTAGATATATTAGAAATGATTATGGAGATGCAAATAAGACTATTGTTCTTAAAGGTATTAAAATAAGCCCTAGAACTAGAGAGGTTACTATTGAGGGTGAATTAATTTCTCTTACTTATACAGAATTTCAAATTCTTCATTTACTTATATCTCATCCAGGATGGGTTTTTACTAGATATCAAATCATTGATAAAATTCGTGGTGAAAATTATCCAGTTACGGATAGGTCCATTGATTTTCAGATTGTTGGCCTTCGCAAAAAAATGCTTGGAAAAGGAAACTTAATAGAAACTATTCGTGGAGTTGGTTATAGATTCCAACACCATGAAACGTAGACCTTTATTTCTTAAACTTTTCTATACCTTTTTTCCTTTAATTACTTTAGGGGTTCTTTTACTTATTTTAGCTGTAAATATTAGTACTCAGAACTTTTACAAAAGCTTAATTGAGCAACAGTTAAAAGATAGAACTTCTAATATTTTTAATTGGCTAAAGAAAACAGATCTTTCTGAAAAAAACATTCAATATATATGTAATAAAAGCAGTAATAATAAAAGAGTTCGAATTACCATTGTTAATAATAGAGGGACGGTTGTAGGAGATTCTCACAAAACTGCTTCTCTTATGGATAACCATTTAAATAGACCAGAAATAAAAGAAGCCATATCTAACGGTACTGGTCTTGAAACCCGATTTAGTAATACTTTGCAAAAAGAATTAATGTACTATGCATCCTCTGAAATAGTTCAAAAAAATACTTGGATTGTTAGAGTGTCTATACCAATAGATGAATACTCTGTTATTATTTCTGATCTTCAATATAAAATTATTTTATTTGGGTTAGTTGTCAGCTTCGCCTTACTGTATCTAAGCTATTTTATTTCAAAACAAATCACTGCACCTATTGATAATATGCGGAAAAAAACAGAACAGTATGTTTCTACTTTGCAAACATCTCGCCCTTTAGATATCCCGAAGACTAAAGAGCTTGCATCTTTAGCATTATCTTTAAATAAAATGGCGAAAGAGCTTGATGAAAGGATAAAACAAATTCAAGATGAAAAAGAAGATAAAGAGTCTTTGCTTTCAAGCATGCAAGAGGGAATTATCGCAATTAATAAAAAAGGAAAAATAATTTCAATTAATGATATCGGAATTGATTATTTAAATATCACAACAAAAGAAATTTTAAAACAGCATTTTTCGAAAATTATTAAACATAAAAAGCTTCTTTCTATTATAGAAACTAGTATAGAGAAAGAATCTAAAACCCATCATGTTTTTGAGCAAGAAATTGCTATTAAAAGGCATAAAAAGCGGTTTTTTTTAATTAACTCATCTCCTTTAGTTCGCTCCAATAACTATAAAGGAGTTTTAATTATTCTGAATGATATAACCCTTAGAAAGCAATTAGAAAAAGTTAGACAAGATTTTGTTGCAAACGTAAGTCATGAATTAAAGACTCCGATTACTTCTATTGTTGCATCTGTAGAAATTCTTGATCGTGATGACTTAACTAAAAATGAACGAGATCAGTTTTTGGAGAAAATTTTAAATCATACAAATCGAATGAATGCAATAATAGATGATTTGTTAAAGTTGTCAAAAATTGAATCTCAAGAAGAAGATGACAGCATTTTTTTGCAAGAACAGGATTTGTTTCCAATTTTACTTGGAGCGAAGCAGGACATAGAAAACAGTTCTCCAAACGTGTTAAATAACATTGAGATAATTTGTAATGATGATGTTCTTGTTAAAGGAGACTCTCAATTGCTTAGAGAAGCTTTTTTAAACCTTCTCGAAAATGCAGGAAAGTATGGGTTCCCTAACACACCTATTCAAATTTCTGCTGAAAAGAAAAAAAGACTACATATTCATTTTGATAACAAAGGCAATGAAATAAAAGAAAAGCACTGGGGAAGAATTTTTCAAAGGTTCTATCGTGTTGATAAATCTCGTGATAGAAAAGCAGGGGGGACAGGTTTGGGCCTGGCAATTGTAAAACATATTATCTTTGTTCACCAAGGAGAAATCAAGGTCTCTTCTTCAGAAAATAAAAAAACAAGGTTTACAATAACATTACCACTGGTTTCTAAAGGGTAGGTAAACTAGAAATTCAATCTATACTGTAACCCTACGTTTCTTCCTTTTTCAGGCATGATTGATTTTAGTCTAGAAAGATGATTGTAGTATTTACGGTCAAAAATGTTGTCGATTTGAAGAATAAATTTATGTATAGCCCACGAATTTCTCATGGTGTATGTTCCAGTTACATTATAGGTTTCGTATCCTGGTGTTGCACTTTCGTACAAACCGATTCTGTTCTGATTAAACACCTTTTTATGCATTAAGTTAATTGAAAATGGTAGTAGGTTTATTTCTGTAGACAGAAGGATTCTATC
>NZHK01000074.1 GCA_002691285.1 Fidelibacterota bacterium
AGTGTTAGACTTTGAGCATCCTCCCGCTGCAGGCACTTCCTTAGGTATGACATTGGTTGGCTATAGTAATAATGCTGCTATTGCAATTATTATTAGTATTCTTTTATTAACTGTAATTGCTTATTTATCAAAACCGTATTTAGAAGATTTAGTTTAATCTATGAGTCGAAAATCGGCGATTTTACTTTTGATAATTACAGGAGTTTTATGGAGTACTGGTGGTTTATTAATAAAACTAATTCCATGGTCTCCTATTAGTATTGCGGGTATTCGTAGTGGTTTTTCAGCTGTAATTATTTACCTTTATAGTAAACCCTATAGTAAAGATTTTGGAAAAAATATTTGGGCTGGAGCTCTCTGCTATTCTGTAATGGTTATATGCTTTGTTTTTGCAAATAAGATTACATCTTCGGGGAATGTGATTCTTATTCAATATGCTGCTCCTATTTATGTCGCGTTATTTGGTTACTCTTTTCTTGGTGAGAAAGCCACAAAGATAGATTGGATTACTATTGCAATAATAATATTTGGACTGAGTTGTTTTTTTTATGAAGATCTATCCTTAAAACAAAAATGGGGTAATGTTTTAGCCATTTTTTCTGGATTGGGTTTTGCAGGTTTAACATTGTTTATGAGAAAAGAAAAAAATGCAAATCCAATTGATTCTGTTTTATTGGGTAATCTCATCACTTTTGTGATTTGTATACCTTTTTATTTTACAGGAGTTACGATGGAAGCCACTCCGTGGTTATCTGTTACATTTCTTGGTTTTGTTCAACTTGGACTAGCTTATATTCTTTTTAGTATTGCAATCAAATATGTTAATGCACTAGATGCTATTATATACCCTGCGATTGAACCTCTTTTTAATCCCTTATTAACTTTTATATTTTTAGGAGAACTCATGAGTCAAACAGCATTAATTGGAGGCTCCTTAGTAATTACTGGTGTAATTGGAAGGGGTTTTTTAAATGAAGCCTCTAGTTAATTATACTATTTTTACCCTTCTCTAAGGTTATAAGCAACGTGAACTCTATCAATTGCTACCATGAAGGAAGCAATCCTCATAGGAACTTGCTTGCTTTTTTTGACTTCGTATACCTCATTAAATGCATTTACCATTTTATCTTCTAGCTTTTGATTAACATCATTTTCTGTCCATTTGAATTGCTGAAGATTTTGAACCCACTCAAAATAGGAAACGGTGACTCCTCCTGCATTGGTAAGTATATCAGGAATAATAGCTATTTTTTTATCCCATAATTTATTTGCAGCTGAACCAGTGACTGGTCCATTAGCGGCTTCTACAATCACCTTGCAATTTAATGAATCAACATTTTTTTCATTGATAGCACTCCCTAAGGCTGCGGGTATAAGAAAGTCACATTCTAATGCTAGTAACTCATCATTTGTAACTTTTTTTCCTTGATCGAATCCATCTATAGTTTTGTTTGCAGAGTTATATTCAAAAAGAGAATCAATATCAAGACCATCTGGATCATATAGGCCACCGGTTACGTCACTCACTGCTATAACTTTACATCCATATTCATGTAAAAATTTTGCTGCATAGGATCCTACATTTCCAAAACCTTGAATCACAACTTTTGCATTTTTTAGCTCTATATTCCATTTTTTAGCTGTTTCTCTAGTTATTACAGCAGTACCTTTACCAGTTGCTGCTTCTCTACCAGCGGAACCACCTAACTCTAATGGTTTACCTGTGACAATAGCAGGTGAGTAACCATGCAATTGGCTATATTCATCCATGAACCAACTCATGACTTGAGCGTTAGTATTTACATCTGGGGCAGGAATATCAACATTTATACCAATAATAGGATCGATAGCTCGAAAAAATCTTCTGGACATCCTCTCTAGTTCTGTTTTGCTATAATTCCTTGGATCGACACCAATACCTCCTTTACCTCCGCCATATGGTATATCTAAAAGGGATGTTTTCCAGGTCATAAGAGTTGCTAAAGAACGAACTTCATCAATGTCTACATGTTCGTGATATCGGATGCCGCCTTTAAATGGGCCTCTGGTATTATTGTGCTGAACTCTAAACCCTACAACACTTTCTATTTCACCATTATCCCTACGAAAAGGTATTTCTACAGTTAATTCTCTGTCAGGAATTTCTAAAGCTTTAGCAATATTTTTTTTTAATCCTAATTCTTTTACCGCTTGTGCATAGGCTGCTGATGTTGGATCAGTACTTGATGACATAATAAATACCTTTTAATTTTGTTAAATATCATTAAAAAAATCAGAACATAAAAGTAATTGATATATGTTAACAAAGCCAGTATTAAAAATCTTAAAAATTTTGCTAAATATGAATAGGGAAATTTTAAAAGTTAAAGCTATGTTGATTTAGATCTTTAATTATTGTCTTTATTTGTTTTTTTAATTTGAAAAAACCATTTTTTGCATGAGGCCAAAATAACCTATCCCATTCAGAATTAATAAACTCAAATTTAAATCCTTTATTTTTCTCAATATCTTTCATGGCATCATTTACGTACCCTACGGATGGGTATGGACTGTAAATGGATTCGGTTTCATTTGAATCCAAATATTTTTTGATATTATCAAGATCATTGAAATTGAAAAGAACAATTTCTTTGTAATTTGCTTTATTAACATCTTGCTCAAAACTTTTTAAAGCTTTATCAATGAAATCATTGACTTGGCTAGCTCTTTTTATGGTTTTTATGCTTTCTTTTTGAATAAATAAAAAATCCGAATGTGGAAGGTTTTCATTAGATAAATTATTTTCATGTACAAGCAAATACTTTATCTTTTCCGTATCATGAAACTTTTTTATGTTTAGATCGATTGGGTTGTAGCTTTTCCATTTTAAAAATTGAACACTATTATATTCAACCTGACCTTTTGGGTAGTATTTATTTTCAGTAAATTTTTTAATATTCTCAGCGGAAGCAAAATATTGTTTATTTCTAGTATGAAGTCCTGCGACCCATCTCCATGATAAGGTATTAGATGCGGGGTCTGCATCATGTAAGTGATTCATGAAGAATTCTGCTCCTAGTTGCCAGGGTAAATTCAAAGTGTAAATCCAGATACTTGCGAACCACATCCTAGTGTGATTGTGTAAATAATTGTTCTGTATTAATTCATGACACCAATCATTATAGCAATCTATGGTTGTCTCACCGCTTATTGCTTTTGCATAGTCGCTACTTTTTTTTTTAAATTCAAATTTTTCTACATCATACAAATAATCTTCCCATATCTGAGGACGATACTCAAGATATCCTTTCCAATACGTCCGCCAGCATATTTCTTGTATGTATTTTTCAACAGAACTGAATGAAAATGATTTAAGTATCTTGTGCACTACATAATCTTCGGAAATAATTCTTCGGGTGATTGCGGGAGAAAGTCCACTTACAAAGTTTTTTTCTAATGATCCAAGATCAAAATTTCGCATTTTTGCATATTGGGAAGCTTTGTTTTTGATGAAATATTCTAGTTGATTTGAAGCATTTTCGAAGGAGAATAGATTAGTAATATTTTGCATACTTTTATTATTATTCATTCAATTTAGATTTTCAATATATCTCATCTCTAAAAGAGCAGAAAGCTCGATATAATCAAGAGCTTTTTCGTGCGTAGCCTCCAAAATTACAAATGGTGCTGAACCAATATTGTAAGCCTCTTTCCATCTAAGCGCACATAGACACCAACGATCCCCAGATTTTAAACCGGGAAAATTAAATAATGCGTTAGGTGTGGACAGATCATTTCCCATTGATTTTGTAAAACGTAAGAATTTCTTTGACATTACTGATGCGACAACATGACTGCCTCGGTCCCTTTCATCGGTTTGACAATATCCATTTCTAAAGTAACCTGTAAGGGGGTCAAATGAGCAGCTAATTAGCGATGTTCCAAGAATATTTTTCATATTATCTAAGATTAAATCTTGTTAAAAAAAAATATTGTATGATATAATTTACTTGAATTATATTTGGNNNACAAGAGCGTTTTGAGCGATACGTAGAANGTGATCGTTTTGAACGTTTAACCTNAATAAATAGGAGAAACTATGTACCTAAGTACTTCATTACTCGCTGCNAACGATTATGTTGGAATGTCNTTCTGGCTTGCGTGTGCAATTATGTTGGCTGCTGCCGTTTTCTTTTTTGTGGAAAGAAGCGATGTAAAAGGAAAGTGGAGAACTTCCTTAACAGTAGCAGGTTTAGTAAATGGTATTGCCTTCTGGCATTACCTATACATGAGAGAAGCTCATGTGGCATCATTAGGCGGAATGGCTGAGGCTACGACAACCGTATTCAGATATATTGACTGGTTAGTAACTGTGCCATTACAAATTGTTGAATTTTATTTAATTCTTGCCGCAGTTACTATTGTTCCGTTAATGTTATTTTGGCGATTACTTGGAGCTTCCTTAGTAATGCTTGTTTTCGGTTTTATGGGAGAGGCTGGTTTAGGCGACCCAATGCTCATGTTTATTATAGGAATGGCTGGTTGGATTTACATTATCTATGAAGTGTTTGCAGGAGAAGCATCTAAGTTAAGTGTGTCTAGTGCTAATCAAGGTGCTCAATTTGCATTTAACAGTCTGAGATTAATCCTTACCCTTGGTTGGGCAATATACCCAATAGGCTATTATTTGGGAATGGAATCTGGAGGGTCAGATACTGCAAATATTGTTTACAATCTAGCAGATCTCGTTAATAAAGCAGCATTTGGCCTAGTCATTTGGGCAGGTGCGAAAATGGACTCTCAAGAATAGTATTAATTATAAGTATTCTAAAATTCTAAATTAATTATAATATGTTTGGATCAGGAAGTATATCTAATTTAAATTTGAGCGTTATGAACGTTTTAATTAAAAAGGATTTATTATGAGTAGAATATATTTGTTGTTAATGTGTTTTCTTATTTCCTCTCAAATTATTGTTGCAGGCTGTGGGGGATGTAGGACTAACAAAAGACATACCTCGCCTAAATCCGTATTAGGATTGCTTGAAAAAGTACCTGCTAATGACAGAGTGGAAGGCAATGTTCTAGTTTCTTGTGGCATGTGCAATTTTTTAACAGGAGACAATGATTGTGCACTTGCTATAAAAATTGGATCAAGAGTATTAAAAGTCGAAGGCGTAGGTATCGATGATCATGGCGATTCTCATGCTTCAGACGGATATTGTAATGTAATTAAGAAAAAGTATGTGGAGGGAATTGTTCGAAAAAATTTATTTCTACCCACGAAAATGGACGCTGCCAAAATTTAGAATTTTTAAAATAAAATTTGGATTACGGTTAGATAGGCCCATATAAGTTTCCAAAAGACTATATGGGCCTATTTTTTTTATATTGTTATGATTGAGATAAATAATTTATTCTGGTTTAGACATGACTTAAGAGTTTTGGACAATATTCCCCTTTATATGTGTTCCAAAACAAGAAAATCTGCCGCAATTTATATTTACGAACCTAGTGTTATTGAAAATGAAAAATTCAGTAGTCTTCATCTAGATTTCATTAATGATTCATTGTTTGAGATTTCTGATACCTTTAAAAAGTATAGTGCGCATTTAAATATTTATTATGGAGAATCGTCCAAAATTTTAAAAAAGATTATTGATAGTTACGATATACAAAATATTTATAGCCATCATGAAGTGAGAGACTTAAACACAAACAAAATTAATTTTCAAATTGAATCTCTGTGTATATCAAATCGTGTAAAGTGGCATCAATTTCAAAGAAATGGTGTGGTTAAAGGTCTAAAGAATCGAGATGGTTGGGCATATTTATGGTCTAAACAAATGAAGGAATCTTTGGTTCCAATGCCTAATCTGTCAAATTTTAAGAAGTTAGAAAAATCAGAAGGGTTAAAAAAATTCAATGAACTTGGAATTGACCAAATTCCTTATGAAAAGAAGTTTGCAGGCGGGGAAAAGGCAGGAAAGTTACAACTAGAAAAATTTTTGAATGAGTCTGGGCAAACATATGCAAAAGATATATCAAGTCCTATAAAAGCTCCAGAGAGTTGCTCAAGACTCAGTTCATACATTACCTATGGAAACATTTCTATAAAATATATAGTAAAAAAAACACAGGAAAAACAGGCAGAATTACGAGAAAAAAAAACCAGAGATGGTTGGCTTGGATCTTTATCTGCTTTTTCGTCACGATTGAGATGGCACTGCCATTTTATTCAAAAGCTAGAAATGCAACCATCTTTAGAAAATACAAATATGGTTCGATCTTTTGACAAAATCAGAACTAAGCCTAATAACGATTTTTTGAGCCGTTGGGGTAATGGTGAAGTTGGTTTTCCAATGGTGGATGCATGTATGCGTTTTTTAAAAAAAAATGGATGGATAAATTTTAGAATGAGAGCTATGCTGGTATCATTTGCTTCGTACAATCTATGGTTAGATTGGAGGTCAACATCTAAGTTTTTATCTAAATATTTTATTGATTACGAGCCTGGCATACATTACAATCAATTTCAAATGCAATCTGGAGTAACGGGAATAAATGCAATAAGGATATACAATCCAGTTAAACAGCAGGTTGATCATGATGCAAAAGGATTGTTTGTTAAAAGGTGGATCCCTGAGCTAAAAAATGTTCCTAATGATTATCTTCAATATCCCCATTTAATGTCAGAATCACTTCAAAAACAAACCGGTTGTATTATAGGTAAATCGTATCCAAATCCGATAGTTGATTTGAAATTGTCCTCTCTTTCTGCTAGAAAAAAAATTTTTTCAATTAAAGCTTTGCCGATTACAAAAAAACAATCAATTCTTGCATATGAAATGCATGGCAGTAGAAGAAAAATAAAACTTAGGTGAAAGTATGAAGGTAGTTAAGGTGACTGGAGCTATTATTCAAAATAAAAATAAATTTTTAATTTGCAGAAGAGGTCCAAATGAAAAAGCATCAGGATATTGGGAATTTCCAGGTGGAAAATTAGAATTGAATGAAACATTAGAAGACTGTATGCTAAGAGAATTAAAAGAAGAGTTATGTATCGATGGAGTATTACATAGCCTGTATGATAATTATTCTTTCAAAGCAAAAGAAGTAACATATGATTTATATTTTTTTAGAATTAAAAAATATCATGGTAAATTAACAAAAACTGTTCATGATGCAATAAAATGGGTAGAACTAAAAGATTTTGATAATTATTCATTTTTACCAGGGGACGAGCCTTTAATTACAAAGTTAAAAAAAGATGATAATATTTAATTGTGAGCATGCCAAAACTACGTCCTCTCGAAAAAGCTGATATACTTTGTTAGATAAAATTATGTATTGTATAAAATGTGGTGGGAAAACCAAAAGCGATATTATTAATGGGGACAATATCCCAAGAAACAGGTGCGAGGCATGTAATTATATTCATTATATAAACCCAAAAATTATTGTAGGTGCCCTTCCTTTTAGATACGATAAGGTGTTGTTATGTAAAAGAGACATTAATCCTGGTTTTGGCAAATGGACATTGCCGTCAGGTTTTATGGAAATGGGAGAATCCTTAGAACAAGGAGCAGAGAGAGAAGCTAAAGAGGAAGCAAATTTAAAACTTAAACTTAATAAGCTGTACGGTACGTATAGTATTCCTAGGATAGGGCAGGTCTTATTTATATTTATTGCGAATATTCTTAATGAAGATTTTAGGGCTGCTGATGAAACATCAGAGGTGAAGCTCTTTAGTGTATCTGAAATTCCTTGGGAAAAAATAGCATTTCCATCTGTTGAATTTTTTTTAAAAAATTATACAAGAGACTTTTTGAATGGTAAGAACTTTTTGTTTCATTCAAATTTTTAAATCAATAGTATATTCATGAACTTGCCTGAACATGATCGAAGAAACTAAAAATCGAATTATTGAAATGGCATGGGAAGACCGAACACCTTTTGATGCCATTAAAGATCAATTTGGTATATCTGAAAAAGATGTAATAGCAATTATGAGAAAAAATTTAAGATCGTCTTCCTTCAAACTCTGGCGAAAGAGAGTGTCAGGACGAAAGATGAAGCATAGAATAAATCATGTTAAAAACATATATCGATTTAAATCAAAAAAACAAATTTAGATTTAAGAAATGTATTTAATGAGAAAACAGAGTCATTCACTTTTTTGTAACAAATGAAAAACAAAATTCACGATGTAATTATTATTGGAGGGGGGATATCTGGCTCTTACTTGGCCTTCAAATTAAAGGACAAATTTCAAGATATTTTAATTATTGAAAAAAGTAAGGTACTTGGAGGAAGATTGTGCACAAAGCCTGTCGGATCAGGACTGGCTGATTACGGATGTCAGTATTTTAGTCCTAAAACAGATAGACTAGCATCTTTAGTTAATATGCTTAAAAAAAAATCTATAATGAAAAAAATAGATATGAATTCAAAAAAAGATGTCTTTATATCTCCATATGGCATGAATAAAATTCCTCAGTACCTGTCTTTAGGTATACCTGCTATTACTAATTCTTTTGTCGATAGGATAATAAGGAGAGATGATAATTGGGATGTCCAAGTTGGCTCTTTATTTTTACATGCAAAAAGAGTCATTGCCACCATTCCAATAAAACAAGTAGCTGCACTTCTAGAAAACAGTGGATTAAGTACGTTCAAATTGCCTAGGTCTAATTACAATGAATTTTTTTCGGTTACATTTACATCCAATAAATCTGATAAAGTAAACATTGTTGAAAACTCAAAATCATTACCTTGGATATGTAACAATAAATTGAAAGGAGTACATAATGATAAAAACGTATATACTGTTAATTTTTCATCAGAATTAAGCGCGAATTATCAAAAATTAGACACAAAGAATAGAGAAGAATCCATGCGTAAAGTCCTACATATCAATGGTTTTGATAAAATAGAGAATTTCTCACTACATTTCTGGAAGTACGGATTTTCATTAAATCAAAATAATATAAGTCATTTTTATGATAAGGATATTCACTTGGGAATATGTGGAGATTCATTTTCAATAGGGCAAGTAGATGGCGCTATTATATCATCCGATAAAGTCTACCATGAAATTCTATCTAATATTTAACCTTTTATAAAATTGATCGTACATAATATAAAACAAGAGTTGCTCCTAAAAAAAGCCATGTAGCTCCAAGAAACTTTATATTCTGATCACCTTTGAAATTTTTAAATACGACAAGCGTTCCTAAAAAGCAGAGAGCCACGCCGAGTGGTAAAATTCCAAATTTGTAAATAATGAAGACGTCATTCATTTCCATCTGAGATATCAAATATGATTATTTTCCCATTACGTATCTGATATTGAATTTTGTTTGGATTGCAACAAACTTCACAATCCCATATTTCGGTGTTATTGGTATTATAATTATCTAAAAAAATTTCAAAGGTTTCAAAACAAAAATAACAAATTATGGTGGTCATCTTATTATTTTAGGTAAAAGATTTTTGCTAATTGGAAAATGAGGGTTCCAGTCCCACATAAATACAGGAATGTAGTTGTATCCTCCTTGGGTTAAACGAGCCCTTTTTTTTATAAGTTCTGATAAAAGTAAATCAGTAGAAATAATCTTAGCATGATTTTCAAAGTCTGATTTTGTTATTAGTTTGTCCCTTAATTTTAAATTTTGTGAAAATGCTTTATCAATTGTCTCCAACATTTTTTGCTGAGATTCAAACTTTGCTTTAGAGTTAATCATTGTTTTTTTTGTCTTCAAGAGCTTTTTGGTAGGATTGAATTCTTTTGCTATCCCAAGACCATGGGTACCCATGGTCATTGTCAACGAAATCTTCAAAAATATTTTTCGTTGGATTGATATTTTTAGTTTTTTTTAACATAAGTGGTATAATGAAAACAAAAAATATTGTTATTATTCCAAGTGATATAGCTAAAACCACATTATTTACTTGTAGTTATTATTGTCAATTTTATTTTGCATCATTCCTACAATCTCGTTTGTTTGAAACAGGTTGTTCTTAGTGTTTTCTAACTCAATTTTCATTTTTTTCAATTCTGTTTGTTGGAGTCGAATTGAAAAAAGAGAAATAATTAGAGCAAAAAAAATAATTATGTCTTTTAAATATTTAATATAAATCATCAAATATTATAATGCCTTTTTCCTTAAGAATTCCAATTAGTTATAAAACTCACTTAAAGAAAGGAAAAATACAAGTTGAGATGCCATTAAATACTAAAAATTAACCAAGGTTAATAAATTTAATTTTTTTTAATTTATTATTTTTCTGAAAATTATTTTAGTTAATTTTTATGAGCGTTTTGAGCGTATTTAATAAAAAATAAAGAAATAAAATGAAAAAAATATTAGTTTTAATTTTGACAATATCAAGTTTTCTTGCCGCTAACAATATTCAGTTAATGCACGCAAGCTCAGTTGGTGAGGTTAGTGTCTCCATGAATGATAAAACATTTTTGAAAAGTGTTAATTACTTAGAAAATACAGGTTTAATTCCTTTTGATAGAGGTGCAACACTTGGTGTTTCTCCCATCAATTCAAATAACACCGTTGAATTCTCTTTGGATGATCTGGGTCATGGAGATCATATTATTTCAGCTGTTGGACCCTCCTACAATTCAAGAGAGGTTAAATTAGTTAGCTCAAATATTAGGACATTCTCTAATTCCAGGGAACATTTTGCTTTAAAAATCCTAAACGGTTTCGTAAATGAACCTTCTGTGGATGTTTTTATTGAAGATAATTTAGTATTCGAAAATTTGAACTACGGGGAATACTCAAATTATATTCAACTAGAAATAGGATTTCAAAATATTTCTTTGGTGGATCATTATTCTGGATATGAGCTAGGTAGATACGCTGTAAACCTTAATGATCGTGGTAATGAAACTGGTGTTCTAGTTATTTCAGGCAAGTTTGATAGAGCATTTGCTAACCTAAAATTAATTAATCCAACTGGATCAGTAATCAGTGTTTTTGAAGTGAATCTTGAAGTATCCAGCGGAGATGACAATCAAAATGAAGAAAGTCGGGATATCACTGAAACAGCTCAAGTTCAGATAGTACATAATTCTCCATATCCAGTGGTGGATGTATACGTAGATGGAGCCCTTGCTTTAGAAGATGTACCATATCGTGCAAGCACAGGTTTGGTTGATTTACCAGTAAATACAGAGGTTGGAATTGCTCCAGCAGATGGTGACGTGATCGCAACATTCCCATTTGAATTAGCAGAAAATGGAACATATGTAGTAGTTGCTTCAGGTATTCTAGGTGATGATGCACATCCATTCAATATATTGGCATCAACATTGGCCACAGCTGCAGTAGATAATGATCATTTCGCTCTGAAAGTAATGCACGGTGTAACAGATGCCCCAGCAGTAGATATTTACGCAGACGGTAATTTATTGGTGGAAAACCTAGCATACGGTGAGTTTCAAGGATATCTACAAGTGCCTGTAGGAGACTACACATTAGATATCACAGGTCATGGTTCTACAGATCCAGTAGCTTCATTTAGCGCACCGCTCTCATCTTTCGGTGGAGGAAGTGGAGTTGTGTATGCATCAGGATTTTTAGCTCCAGCAGAGACAGACTCTGCTTTTGCCTTGGTGCTAACAACACCAAATGGAGATGTAATTACATTGCCAGCAACCGAAACTGCTTTGAGTGTGAACAACGATAATTTTGTAAATATTTCTAAGGATTACATTATTCATCAAAATTATCCAAATCCATTCAATCCAACAACTTCTATTCAATATGAACTATTATCAGATTCCAAATTAAACATTACGTTATATGATATGCTTGGTAATGTTGTTGATGAGCTTTATGATGGATTTCAGACATCAGGAAACAAAAGTATTAAGTGGGATGCACGAAATTCCTCTGGTGAACTTGTAAGTGCAGGAATATATTTTTATAAAATTCAAGTTGGAAATTCTTCTCAAGTGAAGAGGATGATATTTTTAAAGTAAACTGTTCGTTAAAAAAAAGCCCCATTAATGGGGCTTTTTTTTGCCATAAAATTGTTAATACATTGTCTTAAATCACAATTCAAGAATAGTCATTATTTTTAAAAAATTTTAAAGCCTCTTTTCTCTTCTTTTTATCTCTAATTTTATTACAGCGCATGATTATATCATCTCTATCATAAATATGTTCTTCAGGCTCTTTTTTTAGAGCTTTCACTAAAGAAAAAATCGGGTTTGTTACTGCTTGGTAGGCAAACATAATGAAGGTTTTTGTTAGATAATATTTAATTGGTTCCGTAAAAAAATAACTATAGCTGATATTGGTATCATGGCTAATGGTATAATGAAACCAGTACGCAGGCATGTAAAGCAAGTCGCCTGGGTTGAGATTAAAAGAAATCTCTTTATTTGGTTTCTTATCGGTTACATAAAGTGGGTTTGGATTTAAAAGAGATTTATATTTAATTGAAAGAAACGATTCCCTTTTATCTGAAATATACCAAGTTTTTTTGCCATCCAAATGCAGTATTATGCCTGAAATAATATGAGAATGTTTTGTGAAGGTACAATCTTTAGTACTCATAAAAAGAGTTTTTTGTCTAGATGTTTTTCCAAAGGATAGTAAGTAATCAAATAAGTGTTTTTTTTGGTTTTTTATATTTTTAATAAAAGAAGTATCAATATATTTGCATATTTTATTCCCTAGTTTTGTATTGGCCCTCAATCTGTATTTTTTCCCATTTTTTACTTTTTGTATGAGGCTACCCACTGAAAGTATTTCTTTATCAGAATTTGGATTTAAAGAAATAACTTTCTCTTCTTTAAACTTATCAATAAGAAAATCTAAATTAATTTTTGATTTTATTACATTTCTTACGATAAAAGGTTTTTTTTCATTATGGAAATACTCTCTTATCTCACGTGTAGAATGTGATTTATTAAATATTGTTATTTCTCGCAATTAGTTTGCTTCCTCTTGTATCATATCTTGGCTACAACAAATTGGGGATTTAAGCCTTTGACATCCATCTTTACATTCAATTATGTATATTTTCATTCCGTTAGATCTTTTTAGGTAGTTATGATCAAGAGGCTTACCACAATCATTACATTTTAAATTTGCGGTTTTCATGCCGCAGTTTTTACAAAGATATCTAGCCATGCAATTTTTCCTAAGGATATGATTTAACGTTCAATTTACTAGGAGAATATATATAAATTTGAATCTTAATTTTCGTCACTTAAAAAATAAAAGGATTTATATATGTCTACTGTAAATAGCTCTGCACCTGATTTCACATTGAAAAACACGAAAAAGGAAGATGTTTCTTTATCAGATTTTAAAGGAAAAACGGTAGTCCTTGCGTTTTACCCTGGTGCTTTGACTGGAGTATGCGATACCGAAATGTGCAAACTAAAGGAAGACATGGAAGTCTTTAATGAAATGGATACAACGGTTCTAGGAATTAGTGTGGATTCTCCATGGGCCAATGCAGCATTTGCGGAAAAATACGACTTGAACTTTGAATTGCTTTCAGATTTAGACAGGTCTGCAACTAAAGATTATGATTTTCTCTTTGAGGGGTTAGGAGGTATCGAAGGATATACCTGCGCTAATCGTGGAGTTGTTATTGTTGACTCTGAAGGAACTATAAAATACAGATGGGTAGCTGAACCAAATCCTGGTGTGGAGCCTAATTACGATGAAATCAAAGATTTTATCAAAAATTTGTAGATT
>NZHK01000075.1 GCA_002691285.1 Fidelibacterota bacterium
AATGCAGGGCAGGAAGTGTTTTACAAGGTATCAGACGATCGGAACTATATTGTAGGACATCCCTACACACCTGATACAACAGATGTGACCCGCAAAGGAGCGGGTATTTTGGTGGGGGTAAGAGCCATGGAGTGGAAGCAGATCCTCATTGAAGATGTAGTTTTTTTACTCCATGAAGTACAGAACGATGGATCCTACGATTATGATAAAGTTGCGTTCGGTTATTGGCTGGCAAATTGTGTAGGGGGCAATGGCGATTGTCAAGATGATGTTATTGACTTTGATCTGCTGACCGATATTGCCTGGTCCTTGGATGATGATAATATAGGTGGTCCTGCTTTCGGCACGGATCCTGTAGGAGTTGGTGCTACCTCTTTTATTGAGACTCCGGGTAATGACAAGGATCGTATTGATAATGATAGCGATGGAGAGACGGGAGGTCCTATTATTCAAGAGTCTATGATTGTGGGGGAGATCCTGGGGAACAGTATGGATGATAACGGCAACGGACTTGTGGATGAGAACTTGAGCCATGTTCCAGTAGGGAGTCAGTTGGGTGTCAGTTATTCCGATCGCATTGACAACAATAATAACGGCGAAGAGGGAAGTCCCTTGGTTACGCAAGAGATGATTGATGCTTCGTTATCTCAGCAGTGGAATATATGGCCTTTACCCAATGATGGTTTTCAAGATGGTACCATTCATATTATTAGTTTAGAAGAGAGTGATTTGGATGCAGGCTATGCGGATGGTATTGATAATAATGCAGACCCAGAAGACCCGTATGCTTTGGAGTATCCAGTAGGGTTAGGAGCGGATGTAAACTCGCCTTTAGTAGATGCAGATATGGTTGCGGCTGCATCTTCTGATCAATGGAAGCGATATAGAGTTTCTGGCACAAACATTATTCTATATGATGTGGGAGAAGAGGATCTTGGGAAGCCCTATAGAGACGGGATAGATAATGATGGCGATGGAGCAGTGGATGAAGGGATCGATGAAGGGATCGATGAGATGATTGACGAGTCAAGGGATGATTTTATTGATAACGATGGAGACTGGGCACTATCCGACGATGTGGGTCTCAATGGCGATGAGTCTGGTGGACTATCCGCTGGAGTTCTCGATAACATGCCTACTTCTGGTTCAGGAACCGGCTTTCCTGGAGAGCCTAACATCGATAAGACCGATGTATCGGAGTCCGATCAGATGGGACTGACTTCGGTACAAAAAAATGATGCAGGATTTAACACATCAAGTGATAATTCCATATGGAGTTTCTATTTGACTCCTGGAAATTTTTGGGATCCACCTCCAGGAGGAGATGACCCTGGAAGCGTTGATATGCAAATTTCCTCTGGTTATTTTCCATTGGAGGCTGGGCAAACGGAGCGTATTGCCATGGCGATTATGATGGGAAATGATCAACAGGATGCGATCCGTAACAAGAATGTTGCTCAGCTTACNTATGAGAGTGACTATCAGTTTGCAAAAGCTCCCAATCCACCGAAGGTTACAGCAGTTCCTGGAGATGGAGTAGTTACTTTGTATTGGGATCGTTCTGCAGAGAGTACCCAAGATAAGTATATGGGGAACATTACGAATGGTGCTGATTTGTATGACTTTGAAGGATACAAAATTTATCGTGCTACGGACTTTGAGTTCAATGATGCCTACAACATCACGGATGGAGATGGGAATCCTACCTTTTTAGAGCCATATGTTCAAAATGGAGTGAGAGCACAGTGGGACCTAGTGGATGGAAAGAGTGGCTGGCATCCAGTAGATCTCAATGGGATCAAGTTCTATCTTGGAGATGACACAGGTTTAACCCACTCTTATGTTGATCACAATGTAGTAAACGGACAAAGATATTACTATGCAGTAGTGTCTTATGATTACGGTGGAGACTTATCGAACAATATTATTCCCAGTGACTCTCCCATGAAACTGCGTGTGAATCCCCTAACAGGAGCGGTGAGTCTAGGTCCTAATGTTGTAGAGGTAGTTCCTTCACCTCCATCTGCAGGTTTTGTAGATGCGTCTTTTGCAGGTGATCAGGTGGATCATGTGCTCGGTGCATCGAGCGGAGAGGTCTTTTTAGAGATCGTGGACCCTCANATGGTNCGGGATGCTCATACGTATCAAATTACCTTTGATGATACTCTCTTTTTAAATCAACAGGGTCTGGCAGGATACGATACGGCGACTACAAAATCATATTATTTAGTAGATATCACCAACGAAAATAATCCGGATACGTTGATTAATAACTCTTTTGATTTACCTGAATCGGATGCAGACGTGATCGATGGTTTTCGATTAACCTTTAAAAATGTAGAGTCACTGGGTTTTAACCGATCGTTGTCTTCCTGGAATACGGATAGCGTGTGGACCTTCGATGTCGCTCGTTACTATACCTTCAACGTGGTAGGATCGATGTTACCCTTTGATTATAGAGTTGTGTTTACAGACGCCGTAGTAGACACAAGTCTTGATGTCTGCATGCGTACTCTTCCAAATGGAAACTGTTATCCTGGTTTTTTACAAGCAGGTCGTCCCGTAACCTTTAAGGTGCAAAGACAGGTAAGTCTTACGGGAGATGATGACATAGATTGGGAGCAGATCCCGATCGGATTTATTGATGTGATACCGTTTGGCGATCCGGACAGTATTTTTAACGCTGATGGAACGAGAGAAAGTGACTGGATCGTTTTTATGGATCATGAAGATAGCCTAGGAACCCCCATGCCTTCCTGGAGATTTTTACTTAATCTTATGCCAAATGATGACACTCGTATTTATGATCAACCTCGTGCAGGGGATACGGCTCATATCGTAGTGGACAAACCCTTTTTAAAAGAGGATGTTTACGAGTTTACTACTTATGCTCCTATTATTGATAAGAATCAGGCCATCCAAGATATGGATAAAATTAAGGTCGTCCCAAATCCTTATTTTGCTGCCAGTGCTTTTGAAGGTCAGAATACGTTTAACTCAGGGCGAGGTCCTCGAGAAATACAATTTAGATATCTTCCCAGTGAATGTACGATACGAATATACAGTATCGCTGGTGATCTGGTAAAGACCATCTACCATTCTTCTCCATTGGAGTCGGGTACAGGGAGATGGGATTTACTTACAGAAGATAATTTATCGGCTGCGTATGGCATGTACATTTACCATGTNGATGCACCGAACATTGGAGAAAAAATAGGAAAACTAGCTATAGTGAAATGATATGAAACAATATATAAAAATAATAATACTATGCATCGGAATGGTTTACGGTGTAAATAAAACNGGAACAACAGCTGCAAAATTTCTTTCCATCGAAGTTGGTTCCAATGCAGTAGGAATGGGCGGAGCTTATACATCTATTGCGAATGATGCGACTGCGATGTATTGGAATCCTGCAGGTTTAAGCTTTCATGATACAAAGGAAGTCTACTTTAACCATGCCAATTGGATTGCGGATATATCTTTTGATTATTTTGGAATTACCTTTCCGATGAATAATAAATCAGTATTGGGATTTAACCTTACTTCAGTCACCATGGATGAAATGGAAGTGACCCGGTACGGGAACGAAAATACAGGGGAAACATTTCGTGCTGCAGATTATGCAATTGGATCTACATATGCACTGAATTTAACCGATCGCTTTTCTGTTGGCTTTAATGGAAAATATATTCANCAGAGTATCGCAAATAGTCATGCAAAGGGTTTTGCTGTAGATTTTGGAACTCTTTTTATTACACCCTTTGGTTTTACGCTAGGAACAAGCATTAGCAATTTTGGTCCCAAGCTAAGGATGACAGGTGATGATCTTTTGATCGGAGCGGATGTAGACGAAAATATAGAGGGTAATAATGAAAGTGTGACCGGAGTGCTCTCTACAGATTATTTTGATTTACCATTGGTGCTAAGAATTGGTNTTTCTGAACAATTTCAAATGGGTCCTAGAAATCAAATTATTATATCAGCAGATGCTATTAGTCCCAATGACAATGCAAACTACATCAATGCTGGGTTAAAGCTTCAACTATTAGATGGATTAATTTCTTTNTACGCGGGAGCGAATTCTTTATTTCTTGATAATGCTGAAAGCGAGTTTTCGCTCGGGGGCGGTATTACCATTCCTCAAATTTTAAACAATTCCTTATCGATTTATTTTACCCATGAACAAATGAAATTCTTAGGAAACTCTCAACAATTAAGTATTTCCTTTAATTACTAATTTTTTAGAAATAAAATGCAAANCAGATNAGGAAAAATCTTTTTTTTNATATTAGTNCTTNTTTTNNCTGCATGTGAAAATCCGCAGTTTTCTTTTAATCAATCTAAGCTGGACATAATCATTGATAAATATGTCCAAAATAATTCACATCCATTCATCCATGTAAGATTTGAAGATAAATTGGGAAATGTTATTTATGAGCATAATTCAATAAATAGAAAATTTCTTCCTAAAGAAAATATAGACGGGCAAACGCTAATTCGAATTTGGTCCATGAGCAAGATAGTTACGATTTCTTTGTTTATGGACCTTGTGGAGGATAAGATAGTAAGCCTAGATGATTTGGTGGAAGAATACATACCTGAATTTTCTGATCTTTCNGTTGCAACAGACGAGGAGGGTACATCGCTTACTCTATTAGATTCTATGAAAAATATTTGTCCTTTTGAATTAAATAAGAATAATACGAAAATGACTGTAAGGCATCTTATTAATCATGAGGCAGGTTTTTATTATGCTACTACTCAGAACAAATGTATTAATCAAGAAATGGCGAAAGTNAACCTGCCTAAAGCCGTAAATAGCGATGATTTAATTAGCAGGTTTGCGAAATTGCCTCTTATACAAAAACCTGGTGATTCACACTTCTATGGTACAAATACTACGATTCTTGGTTTAGTGGCTGAACGTGCAACCGGAAAGACACTTAATGAGCTTATAAAATCAAGAATGACAAAACCGCTTAAAATCAATGGATTAAAATANAACCTCAATAGGGGCGAAAGNTTACTTCCTAGGTTTTCTGGTAAAAATGATTCCTTACGATTGGCCAATAAAGGCGATTTTGATATTTTTGGTCCAGATTTTCCTTCTAACAGCCTAGATAATAANATTTTTCTNGGNGGAGAAGGNATGATTGCCANNGCTGANGGNTANTGNGANTTNCTTAGAATGTTAACAAATCATGGAAGCCTTAACCAGGAACAGTTCTTAAGTCCACAAACTGTNAANGAAATAACCAGTCCTCACACTCAGCTTGAAAATGATTGGGGGTATAATGGATATAATCTTTGGGTTACGTCTGACACTCTTCGCAAGTTAGGAGTTGGAGATAGTGATTTATGGCAGGGAGGAGGATATGAAGGTACTGAATTTTGGATTGACAGTAAGAGAGGATTTGTCGGTGTGAAAATGTCTCAATTACATCCCATCCCAAAGAACGGACATGAATTTTATAATGAATTTAGAGGAGAAGTTTATAGACAAATTTTTGCCTTTGAGGAACAATATGGTGAATCGATTCAGTTTTAAGTATTTATTTACTTCTTTTCTTTTAGTTACAAGCTTATCATGCATAGAGAAGCAATCTTCCGNTATATATTTAAATCCAGAGCCTTTAAATGAGATTTTAAATAGATATGTTGAAGGTGGGATATGGCCATTTTTGTATTCAAAAATAGTAGATGGTAACAGTGGTGATGTAGTTTATGAACACCTTGCNGTAAATAAAAGGTTATTGCCTAATCAAAATATTGATGGAGGTACATGGATGAGAATATGGTCTATGAGTAAACTAGTTACTATTTCGCTTGCAATGGACTTAATAGAAGAGGGCCTATTTTACCTTGATGATCCCGTACATAAATATATACCAGAGTTTTCAAATTTAATGGTTGCAGTGGATANAAATGGGGAAAGCATTTCAAGGTCAAGAAAAGTTGATTTGGATTGTCCTCATGAATTGGTGAACATGGATTCNATTATGACCATTCAACATTTATTCAATCATACAGCAGGTTTTTATTATGCATTAACATCCTCTAAATGTTTAAATGAACAAATCGATTCGAATAAGCTTCTGCAGGCTGAAAGTGGCAATCAACTNATTGATTTATTAAGTAATCTTCCACTTATTCAGCATCCAGGAGAAACATACTTTTATGGACTCAACACCTCGGTTNTGGGTTTACTTTTGGAAAGGGTAACGGGTACTTCGCTAAGTCAAATTTTTATAGATAGAATTGGAAAACCCCTCAAATTAAAAGGGCTTGCNTATACTAAACCCAAGGGAATAGAACTACTTCCAACTTTTACAGGTAGAGACGGTAATCTAAGAGAAATAATGGATGGTGAACTCGATATTTTTGGTGGAGAAGTCCCAAATTATTCCAGAGATAACAACCTTTTTTTGGGAGGAGAAGGGATGTTAGGTACAGCTGATGGCTATATTCGTTTCATGCAATTATTATTTTTCAATGATGGAAATACATTTTTAAAAGANGAGACCATNCAGAAAATGTCTTNAAAGCCGAATNTAGAAGAAAATAACTNNGGATANAATACAGGATTTGGAATGTATTTAACNAGCCGAAATCATGCATTCGAAAAACATATATTAAGAGTTGGTGGATATGAAAAAACTAAATGTTGGGTGGATAGGAAAAATAACTTAATCGGTACTTTGTTTTCCCAGGCAAATGAAACCCAGGATAGCGATGGCCTAAGCAATCAAATGGAGCAAGATTTTAAAAAAGAATTATTTAGTCAATTAAATAAATAAATTAAAAAAAGGAATCCAATGAAAAAATTATTAATACTATTATTTCAAATATTTGTTTTTCTCATAGCAAAAGAGGGTTTTTACATCAACCCAATTATTTCTGGAGCACATCCAGATCCATCTATTTGCCGAGCGGGGGATGATTACTACATTGTAAATTCTTCTTTTGAATATTTTCCTGGATTGCCTATCCATCATAGTAAAGACTTAGTGAATTGGGAACTGATAGGATATGGTTTACACAGGGAAGATCAGTGTAATGGTGATATGAACCTGGTAGATGTTCAATCAGATGGAGGAATACACGCTCCAACTATTAGGTACCACAAAGGTACATTTTATATAATCACCACAAACGTGTATAATTCAGGTGATGGTAAACCTGGATTAATGAGAAATTTTGTAATTACTGCAAAAGATCCATCTGGACCATGGTCTGAACCTCACATTATTGCGGGTGCTCCAGGAATAGATCCAGATATATTTTTTGATACAAATGGTAAAGTGTATTTTACAGGAACTCATTCTCCAGGTGACATGAATGCAAATGGTATTGGTGAAATATGGATCCAGGAATTGGATATAAAAAAATGGGAACTAAAAGGAGATAGGCATACCATTTGGGATGGAGTATTTGGCTGTTGCACTGAAGGGCCACACATTTATAAAGAGCATGGTTTGTATTATTTATTAGTGGCAGAAGGTGGGACAGGAAAAAATCATGCGGTTATGATGGCCGCAAGTGAAAATATCCTTGGTCCTTATGAAGAGAACCAGAGAAATCCTGTTCTTACTACTCGCCATGTGACTAATGACTACTTTGTAAATAGCACTGGACATGCTGATATGATCCAGCTGGCCGATGGCCGCTGGTACATGGTCTCTCTTGGCAAAAGAAATGATTTGGATGGAGACGCAAACATGGGAAGGGAAACGTATTTAATTCCCATGAAATGGGAGCCTACTATTGTAAAATGGGAGTAGGTATCTGAAACAAAGTGGCAACCCGTCCAAT
>NZHK01000025.1 GCA_002691285.1 Fidelibacterota bacterium
TACGATTTAAAAATTCCAGTAGGTGTAAAACAGAAGTTTTTAACTGCATGGAAAGCTATTCCTGAAGAAGAAAGATTCGCTCCACAATTTATTGTTCATAGAGTAAGGTATGGCGAAAGTTTGTGGACGATTTCTAAAAAATATAATGTTTCTATACATGATTTAGCAGCAGTGAATAAGATTAGAAACAGGAATAAAGTGCGAGTAGGTCAAAAACTCAATGTTCCCTTAAAAGGCGGTAATGCTTGGGCAACTGCAAATAAAGGGGGTCCTAGGGGATATTCTAAAAAAATATACAAAGTAAAAAGAGGAGATACCTTAGGGCAAATAGCAGAAAGTTTTGGAACAAGAGCAAGTAAAATTAGAAGATGGAATAATATGAAATATGGATCACATTTAATTCATGCAGGGCAGAAATTGGTAATATGGGTCAAGTAAATAATTAATAACAATATATTTTCATTGGCAAGGAGTTAAAAATGACAAAGCAGGAAATAGTTGATATAGTTTCAAATGCAACTGGCCTAACAAAAGTTGAGACTGAAACAATCATGAATGGGGTTATGAGTACTATTATAGATTCTCTTGCAAATAATGAAAAAGTTGAGTTGAGAGGGTTTGGTACCTTTGGTATAAAACATAGGATGCCAAAAAAAGCAAGGAACCCAGGGACAGGGGAACCAGTTTTTTTACCAGAAAGGTTTGTTCCAACGTTTAAACCTAGTAAACTTATGCGTTCTAAAGTGAACGATTTAATCAATAAGAAGTAGATAGGTAATAAATGCCAAGTGGTAAAAAAAGAAAAAAGAAAAAAATGAATACGCATAAACGAAAAAAGCGTTTGCGTGCCAATAGACATAAGAAAAAGAATAAATAGATTTTACTGGAGAACTATTTTAGGTAGAAATACCTAATGAATTAAAATTGTCCCTATGCCTGAACATCGAAATTATCTTTCGGTTTCTGATTTAAATTCAAAAATAAGATATTCCTTAGAAAAGGACTTGTCCTCGATATGGGTAAAAGGGGAATTGTCTAACTTCCACCATCACCCAAGCTCTGGCCATATGTATTTCACTCTTAAAGATGAGTTGAATGAAATAAGATGTGCGATGTTTAGAGCGAATAATCAATTTTTGAAATTCAATCCTCTTGACGGTATGTCAATTAGATTATTTGGAGATATAACTTTTTATGAGCAAAGAGGATCTCTTCAGATAAAAGTTTCGATTATGGAAGAAGATGGAGTTGGAGACCTTCATAAGGCATTTGAAAAAATGAAGTCATCTTTAGAAAAAGAAGGCTTGTTTGATAAAAAATATAAAAAAAAATTACCGCGATATCCTAAAAAAATTGGTATAATTACTTCTGGATCTGGTGCCGCCATAAAAGATATTTTCAATGTATTAGGCAGAAGAGCACCTCAAGTTAAATTAATTCTCAAATCTGTAAAAGTACAGGGAGATGATGCACCAAACCAGATTTCTAAAGCAATAGAATTATTTAATTCTGAAAATTGCGTAGATGTCCTAATTATCGGCAGAGGGGGTGGTTCAATTGAAGATTTATGGGCGTTTAATGAAGAGATTGTTGCAAGATCTATATTTAAATCTCTAATTCCAATTATTTCCGCGGTAGGCCATGAAACTGATTTTTCGATTTCTGATTTTGTATCAGATGTACGTGCTCCGACGCCATCTGCAGCTGCAGAAATAGCAGTGATATCCAAAGATGCAATATTGAAAAATTTAAAAAGTCTAGAAAAACAAATTATTGATTTGATAATGTTGAGATTGGAAAAGTATTGGGTTAGGAAGGATCAGCTTGAAAGAAGAATATCTATTTCAAAGCCTCAAGTAAGAATTTTAAATAGTATAGAATTATTAAATAAGTATTACGAAAGGTTAGTATATGTTAATAATCAAAATTTTATTCATTATAAAAATAATCTTGAGTCATTACTAAAAAGATTGGTTGGGTTAGGACCTCATAATGTTTTGGAAAGAGGATTCTCTATTCCAACTGATATCAAAGGAAATATTATTAAATCTCCTGATCAAATAAAAGTTGGAGATATATTTAATTTGAAAACTGCTAAGGGTTCATTCAAGGGAAGAAAAATTTAAAAAACGTTTATAAAAATAGGAGTAGTTAATTTTAATCATGGAAAAAAATGATAAAGAATTAAGTATCGAACTTTCTTTAGAAAGGTTGGAGCTAATTGTATCTAAAATGGAGTCTGGAGAGGTTTCACTAGAAAAAAGTTTAGTATTATTTGAAGAGGGTATGAATTTGATAAGGGAGTGCCAAGGTGATTTGAAAAAAGCCGAGCAAAGAATTGAGCATCTTATTAATGATTCTGGGAAATTAAAAGGTTCTGAGGAGTCTAGTTAGTGTCTTTTAAAAAATTTGGAATATGGGGAAATACTGATAAAGAGATTTTTTGGAAGATTCTACCCGAAATATTATCTTGGGCAGAAAAAAATAAAATAAAACCATTTTTAACAAGAAGAATCTTTGAAAAAGGTTCATTCGATGTTGAAATAATTAATTCTAAAAATGATTTTAGCAAAATGGATTTTATACTGGCGCTTGGAGGAGATGGAACTTTTTTATCATTGGTAAGGGCTATCCAAAATAGGAGGGTGCCTATATTGGGTATCCATCTAGGGGACTTGGGATTTTTGGCAAAAGTGACTTTAAAAGATTTATTTCACAGGTTGGACCAAGTTGCAAAAGGTGATTATTTTGTAGAGGACAGGGCTTTGATAAAAGCAAATATTAGAAAAGAGGATAATATTATTGAGCACGTTTCTTTAAATGATTTTGTTTTTGCTAATGGAGAATCTTTTCGAATGCTAAATACATCTGTACGTGTAGATGGTCATTTTGTAGGAAACTACAAAGCAGATGGATTAATTATCTCAACCCCAACAGGTTCTACTGCATATTCTCTTTCTGCAGGTGGCCCTATTGTAACCCCTAAGGTTGATTCTATGATTATAACACCTACTTCAGCTCATAGTCTGACTTCAAGGCCTTTAGTTGTACCAGGTCTTTCAAAAATCATAGTTCGTTTTTCCGGTTCTGCTGATTCAATTCGATTTGTTGCTGATGGGCAGATACATGAAACTCTTAATCCAAAATCACAAGTTGAGGTTGTAAAATCAGGATATACGGTTTCTTTAATTGATTTTAAAGATACAGATTATTTCAAAACATTACGTGTTAAAATGGGTTGGGGTACGAGAGGTGAAGAATAAATTAAGAAATAATTTATTATCTAAAATTATCCATTGCATCAAATGGCATATGATGCTCCCGATCAAAAATAGGTCTTTTTACATAAATGTTTTTTATCTCTTTTTCTACCCTACCTCTTAAAAAGACGCATTCCCAATCCTTTCTTTTTACAAATGTTGAAGTAGGAATGTACCTTAGCGTGAGTCCAATTCTCCATTTTCTCGATTTGTTTGAGTTTGACCCATGAATAATGAATGGGTTGTGAATTGAAATATCGCCTGGATTTAATTCTATATCCACTGCTTGAGATCTATCTAATTTTCTGGGATCAATAGCCAAATCAAGCACGTATTTATTTAAATCCATTTTTTGCATTTCTGATGGTTTATATAAACGCTTATTGTGTGTCCCCGGAATTAATTGCATACAACCATTATTTTTTTTTGAATGTGTTCCTGCGAGCCATACAGATACAACTTTCATGGGCTCAAGTGGCCAATAGGATCCATCTTGGTGCCATCCAACAGGCATTCCATCAATAGGTTTTTTAGCAATGTAGTGAGCACCAAAAAGAGCGATATTTGGTCCGATGATAGCTTCAACAATATCTAAGATTTTTTTATTTTCAAGTAAATGATGTATAAAGGGATCATTTATTAGCATGTTATGGTGGAAAGCTTCAGGTCTAGTATTAGGGTATTTGCTTTTAAGCCATTTAACATGCTTTACGATTTGTTTTGCTAAATTAGAATCAATTGCATTCCGTATAATGTAGAAGCCATTGTTTTGATATTCTTTTTTAATAAAGCTAAAATCCATTACTGAAAATCTATATACGTCTCCTGATGTCGACGAAAAATGCAATCATTCATTACAACTAATAAACCTGCATTTTTTGCTACTTCGAAGGCCTCTTGATTTATTACTCCGTCTTGCATCCAAATTGCTTTGGCATTTATTTTTATAGATGATTCAATGATAGGAAGTACATATTCAGATCTTCGAAAAATATTGACTGTGTCTACAGGTTTGTTTATTGACTCAAGGTCTGGATAGCATCCTATATTATCAATAGACCGGTAGTTAGGGTTAACTGGGATGGTATTATATTCATTTTGGTTTAAATACTTAAAAATTTGGTAGCTTGGTTTATGATTCTTATTGCTAATCCCTACTATAGCAATAGATTTCAACTTTAAGATTTTAATTATTTGGTTGTTATCCATTCTTAAAAAAATTTTTCAGTACATATTTCGCAATGTCAGGATTTTCTTTTAATCTTCTTATCGAATAGTCAAACCAGTCAGGACCGAAAGGAACATAAATTCTTACTGCATAGCCTTTATTGATTAGGTCTTCAAGTCGCCCATTCATAGGCACGCCATAAAGAGTTTGAAATTCAAATTGCTCATTAGGTATTTTTTCAGCCTGAATCCAGCTTAGTAATTCATCAATTAGTTCTTGGTCGTGAGTTGCATACCCAGCAAAAGATCCTTTTTTAACCATCCTTTTAGCCATTGACATAAAATTGTTTTTTATATCTGATCTGTTACTAAATGCAACTGAAGAATTTTCTTTGTAAATACCTTTACATATTCTTGCATTAAATTCGGAGTCTGCGAGCGTATCAATATCATCTAGACTTCTAAAAAGATACGCTTGAAGTGCAACTCCTATATTTTTTGTAATACTTTTACATTCGTTAAGCAATTTAAAGGTCTGATCCGTTAGGTCGGAGTTTTCCATGTCAATTCGCAAAAAGTTTTCTAACTCTTTTGCCTGCTTTGAAATTATCTTCATGTTTTCTAATGCTTCAGAAAAAGAAATATTAAGTCCAATATGAGATGGTTTAACAGAAATGGTGCAATTTAATTTCGCATCATTTATTTTCTTATATAAAATGCAGTACTGATTGGTTATGTTCTTTGCAAAGCTTTTGGAAAGTACATGNTCGCCTAGTATATCAAGAGTAGCCTTGAAACCTTTTTGGTTTAATTTTGCTACATTTTTTAAAGCTTCTTGAGTAGTTTCTCCTGCTACATATGGTTTTGCAAAAGGTGTTGCAAACCATTTTGGTAGNTGTGGAATTGTCTTCATGACAAAAGAGTTAAACAAATTCATNCTTTAACTTATNAGTAANNGTAATNTNATATCAATAAAATTAAGAAATATGATAAAAATTAATTGCAAATATGCATGTTAAGTTTGATTTGATCTGTAAAAAATCAGAAACTAAATTANCTAGCTAAATATCCTTCANTTAATNTAAAGTTATGTATAGAGATTTCGGAACAGTATTACTCGCAGCACTTGTTGCTATTGTTTTTGTGTGTGTCCCATTGATACTTCAATGGCTTGTTGCTCCATCCAATAAAACTGCNGAGAAACTTCAAACTTACGAATGNGGNGAGGTTGTTGAAGGTTCAGCCTGGCTTCAGTTTAACGTTAGATTTTATGTNATTGCTTTAATTTTTCTTATTTTTGATGTAGAAGTTGTTTTTCTCTTTCCTTGGGCTGTTGTTTTCAAGGATATGGGGATGGTTGCTTTAGTTGAAATGGGAATTTTTCTTTCAATCCTTATTGTTGGTCTTGCATATGTTTGGGTCAANTCTGATTTGGATTGGATTAAGAGAACTGTGCGNTATGGTTCAGGAAGATATCAAAAAATCGCAATGGAACAGGAAAAATAAATGGGATTATTAACTAATAAATTTCAGGATAACATAATTGTTGAGAAGCTAGANAAATTGCTTAGTTGGAGTCGTTCAACTAGTCCGTGGTTTTTTCAGTTTGGAACTGCATGTTGTGCAATCGAAATGATGGCCGCTGCTGCTAGTAGACATGATATGATGAGAATTGGAGCAATCCCCCGATCATCACCNAGGCAAGCAGATGTAATGATTGTNGCTGGAACTGTTACTATGAAAATGGCNATTAGAGTNAAAAAACTTTATGAACAAATGGCTGATCCAAAGTACGTTATTGCCATGGGATCTTGTGCTACTAGNGGAGGCCCCTATTGGCAGCATGGTTATCATGTCCTTAAAGGAGTTGATATTGTCATCCCAGTTGATGTTTATGTCCCAGGATGTCCTCCAAGGCCAGAATCTTTAATTGAAGGTATGTTAAAGCTNCAGGAGCAGATCCTTGAAGAGAGGCCCCTTACTAGAAAAATGGCATGACAGATAATAAAGAGAAGCTTATAGCTGAACTTGTCAANAAAGGTCTTGATGGTGACATGGATGCAGTTAATGCNTGTGAAGACAGAATGGTTCGAGCTAAAGCTAAAGCCATGATAGTAAAGGTAGGAAAAGGAACAGCTGAGCGTCCACCTATGCCTGAAGCCACTCCTCCTGCGANTGCTNCATCTTCTGGTCTTTTAGATGTAAGTACCCTATCNAAAGAGGATATGCTCTCTTACTTAGTTAACAAAGGTCTTGATGGTGATATGGATGCAGTTAATGCCTGTGANGACAGAATGGTTCGAGCTAAAGCTAAAGCCATGATAGTAAAGGTAGGAAAAGGAACAGCTGAGCGTCCNCCTATGCCTGAAGCCGCTNCTCCTGCTGATGTCCCTAATGATGTTTNAGAGGAGATCTCAGCTGTTGAAGTAANTAAGGATATAAATCAAAAAGTTAAAAGTATGATTGANGAAAAGTTTCCGAGTTCTACTATTGAAGGAAATGATTTTNTACAGATCAGCCCTGAAAAATGGTTTGAAATAGCATCTTGGCTAAAGACAGAAGATTCTTTANTTTTTGACTCGCTTCAATGCCAGATGGGTATTGANATTGGAGAAGATAAATTAGAATCTCGATATAATCTTCATTCAATGNAGCATGATCATTATGTTGAAATTAGNGTAGCGGTCCCAAGGTCAAACCCAAAAGTTCCNTCTGTAGAACAAGTTTGGAGAATAGCGGATTGGTTTGAAAGAGAAACTTATGATATGTTTGGTATTGAATTTNTAGGGCACCGAGACTTAAGAAGAATTTTGTTGCCAGACGATTGGGAGGGTTGGCCATTGCGTAAAGATTATCAGGAGCAAGAGACCTATCATGGTATTGTTGTTCCAAAGGTGAAAGAAGGATGGGAATAGTTAGAGGTGAGGAGATGGTCCTTAATATAGGGCCTCAACATCCTGCTACCCATGGTGTTCTTAGGTTACAGGTTAAGACTGATGGTGAAGTTGTTTCTCAGATAACTCCTTATATGGGTTATTTACACAGATGCTTTGAGAAGCACTGTGAAAATGTAACTTATGAGCAGGTTATTCCTTTTACTGATCGTTGTGATTATTTGTCCTCNATGTCTATGAATTTTGGTTATGTTGTTGCTATGGAAGAGTTAATGGATATCAAAGTTAATGATAGAGTTGAACACATAAGAGTAGTAATGGCCGAACTTCAGCGTATTGCTAGTCATCTTTTGTGCACTGGCGTATTTGGACTTGACTTGGGTGCTTTTACTCCTTTTTTATGGGCACTTAGAGACCGAGAAAGAATTCTAGATTTATTTGAACTTACATGTGGAGCTAGGTTGCTNTATAATTACATGTGGGTAGGTGGTTTAAGTCATGATATTCCTAATGGTTTTGTTGAATCGACCTACGAGTTCTTGGANTATTTTGAGCCAAAAGTTGATGAGCTTGAGAATATCCTTGCTCATAATAAAATTTTAGTTGAGAGATCAGCTGATATAGGTGTTATGCCAAAAGATGTNGCTATTAGTTACGGGGTCACAGGTCCTAACCTTAGAGCGTCAGGAGTAAATTGGGATTTAAGAAAAAATGATCCATATTCCATNTANGATCGTTTNGAGTTTGATGTTCCANTAGGTGAGGGGATTAAAGGCACTGTTGGTGATTGCTGGGATAGATTCTATGTTAGAATATTAGAGATACGTGANAGTGTCAAAATTATAAGGCAAGCACTTGCAAGTATGCCAAAAGATGGCGATGTGCATCAATCACTCCCAAAAAAACTAAGACCGCCAAAAGGTTCGATTTATTCTCGAACAGAAACTCCACGTGGTGATTTNGGTTATTATATTGAAAGTGATGGTTCTCCTATTCCATATCGTTTAAAAATGCGTTCTCCTGCTTTTACAGCTCTTTCTGTTATTGATGAAATAGGNGCAGGNTGGTTATTGTCTGATGTTTTAGCAATCTTAGGGAGCCTAGATATTGTTTTAGGGGANATAGACAGATGACTGTTGATTTNATTTATAATTTNATGATNGATTTATTGCCAGGTTTTTTGGGNGATGACTTTTTATTGATTCTAGCTATGTTGTTACCTTTTTTTGCATTATTTGGCTTTATAACTGTTTATGGATTTGGNGTTATTTATGCAGAGTTAAAAGTTTCTTCTTTTATTCANGATAAAACTGGACCGATGGGACAAGGTTATGGTTTTCATGCTGGTAAATGGGGTNTCTTGCAGCCTGTTGCTGATGGATTGCATTTATTTTTTAAAGAGGATATCATTCCAGCNACTGCAGATCGTCCTCTTTTTATTCTNGCTCCATTTTTGATTTTTATAGGGATGTTTGTAGGAATAATNGCAATACCNTTTGGTGAGGCAATTATAATCAGCGATATGAACATTGGTATTTTTTATATCCTAGGAGTAGGTAGTTTAGCGGTNATAGCTTTGATTTTAGCTGGGTGGTCATCAAACAATAAATGGGCTCTTTACGGCGGAATGCGTTCTGCAGCACAGATAATTAGTTACGAAATACCGGCAGGCTTATCTTTGATAGTCGTGATACTTTTGGCTAGTTCTTTAAGTATGCAGGAAATCATATCATATCAATCAGGAGGNATGTTTAATTGGATAATTTTTGATAATCCTTTTATGCCNATAGCCTTTATCATTTTTTTTATAAGTGCTCTTGCTGAAACAAATAGAACTCCTTTTGACCTTCCAGAATCTGAGTCAGAATTAGTTGCTGGATTTGTCACAGAATACTCTGGAGCACGNTATGCATTCTTTTTCTTAAGTGAGTATGTTAACATGTTTGTAATAAGTGCAGTTGCGTCTACCGCATTTCTAGGTGGTTGGCAAAGCCCATTNCCAAATTTTTTAAATACTCCTGCNTGGAGTGTTTTTTGGATGATAAGCAAGGCATTCTTTTTAGTGTTTATTATGATTTGGGTTCGATGGACTGTTCCAAGGTTACGTGTTGATCAGCTTATGCATTTNTGTTGGAAAGTGTTTATTCCAATTGGTCTATTTAATATTTTTGGTGTNTCAATTTGGACAGTTTTAAGAGGTTAATCTTATGGTAAAGTATTTTGCTGATATCTATAANTCAACAACCGCAATTTTAAGCGGAATGTATTTAACAATTAATCATTTGTTTNGGGCAAAAAAAGGCATTGCAACCTTGCAGTACCCTGAAGAAAGATGGCCAAGGCCTGAAAGNACTATTGGTTTTGAACATGGTAGCTACAATGTGATTAGGTCAAGGTTACATGTAGATATAGATGATTGTATAGGGTGCTTAAAATGTGAAAGAGCATGTCCTGTTGATTGCATTAAAATTGAGACGGAAAAATCTCCGAACAGAGGCGAGGATATAAAAGATATTAATCACATAGGCATTACCTCTAATAGTACTAAAAAAGCTCTGGTAGTAACAAGGTTTGACATTGATATGTCTGAGTGTTGCTATTGCAATTTGTGCACTTACCCTTGCCCTGAAGAATGTATTTTTATGACAGGGGGACCTAANGAGAGCAGGCATTCAATCGATTATGAATTCTCTGAGCCAGAGCGTACTGATTTGATATATCATTTTTCCAAACCGGGTACAAAAGATGGTCTACAAGAAATGTTAAGTAATCAAGAGGCGGAAGCTTAATTATGCCTTTAGCTGAAATTGTTTTTTGGCTTCTTGCAGCATTTACTATTATATCTGCATCTTTTGTGGTTTTAAATAACCAATTACTTTATTCTGCAATTGCATTGCTTTTTGCTCTTTTTGGCGTTGCCGGACTTTATATTTTTCTTTGGGCTGATTTTATTGCTGGTATTCAACTTCTCGTTTATATAGGCGGTATAAATGTTCTGATAATTTTTGGAATTATGCTCACCAATAAAATTTCCTCTGTACGTCTTTCTCAAACTAATGTCCAACAGGGTGTTGGTGCGGTAATTGCATTATGGTTAATGATCTTAATTTCGCTTGTGATCTCCAAAACGCCATGGTTGCAGATTGAATCCTCGGAACCTTCAGGTACTGTAAATGCGATTGGAACTCTCCTTTTGAGCAAGTATCTTCTACCATTTGAAGCCATTTCTCTGTTATTGCTCGGCGCTCTTATAGGTGCAGCTCTTTTATCAAGGGAAGCAACCTAGTGGATCAATTAAATAATTATCTTTATATCTCAGCCATTCTTTTTTCTCTTGGTACTTTTGCTGTAATGACTAGAAGGAATGGTATTGCTGTTTTAATGGGGGTGGAATTGATTTTAAATGCTGCTAATTTAAATTTTGTTGCGTTTTCTCGATTTGGGGGAATGAATATGAATGGTCATATATTTAGTCTGTTTGTAATTGTGTTAGCAGCTGCTGAAGCTGCTGTGGCCTTAGCTATTGTAATTAACATATATAATAATCTGCATACGATTAATGTTGATGATGCAGCAATGATGAAGGAATAAATCTATGTTTATTGATTATTCTCTATTTATCTTATTCCTGCCATTATTAGCTTTTGTTATACAAATATTTTTTGGTAAAAAACTTCCCAGACAAGGTGATTGGGTTTCTATTTTAGCAATTATGACGTCGCTTATATTGGCCATAATTATGTTTGTCTCGATGATTTCAAGCTATGATCCTAATTTCAAAGAAGAAGCCTCATTTACTTGGTTTGACATGGGACATTTTAAAATTAGGTTAGGATTTTTGGTAGATAATTTGACCATTATAATGCTTTTGGTGGTTACTCTAATTTCTACTTGTACTCATCTCTTCTCAACAGAATATCTAAAAGGTGATATTCGTTATTCTCGTTATTTTGCGTATTTAGGTCTTTTTACCTTTTCTATGAATGGTATTGTTCTTGCAAATAATTTAATGTCCATGTATATGTTTTGGGAGCTAGTCGGTGTTAGTTCCTATCTTCTTATCGGTCATTGGTTTGAGAAAGATTCTGCTGCAGATGCAAGTAAAAAAGCTTTCCTGACCAATAGAGTAGGAGATATTGGCTTTTTTATTGGAATTATGCTTATTTACAATGCCATAGGTTCTTTTGCATTTGGTGATATCTTTAATGGTGTTGCATCGGAAATGATTACTGGTACTACTCTGACTCTTGCTGGTGTAGGTTTATTTATGGGGGCCATGGGTAAATCTTCCCAATTCCCACTTCATATATGGCTTCCAGATGCTATGGAGGGTCCAACTCCTGTTTCAGCTTTAATGCATGCTGCTACTATGGTTGCAGCTGGCGTATATCTTTCGGTTAGAATTTTTCCAATTTTAACTCCAGATGCTCTTCTAGTTGTTGCTTATGTTGGAGGCTTTACTGCCTTGTTTGCCGCAAGTATTGCAATTACACAAAGAGATATAAAAAAAGTGTTAGCATATTCCACCGTAAGTCAGCTCGGGTATATGATTTTAGCTGTTGGGACAGGGGTTTATACAGCAGCTTTTTTTCACTTGCTGACGCATGCAATGTTTAAGGCTAATTTGTTTTACGGATCAGGTTCAGTTATTCATTCTATGCATCATGCTTTACATAAAAAACATGATCACGATACAGACCCTCAGGATATGATGAATATGGGAGGTTTTAGAACTAAAATGCCAATCACTCANTGGTCNATGTTGCTCAGTACTTTAGCAATAGCAGGTGTGCCTCTNTTTTCAGGTTTTCTTTCAAAGGATGCAATCCTTGCTGGTACATTGTCCTTTGCACAGCACCACCCTCAACATTTNTTGTTACCTATTTTCGGTTTTGGNGCAGCTCTAATTACTGCTTTTTATATGTTTAGGATGATGTTTCTAACCTTTTATGGAAAACCGCAAATGCCTGAATTAATAGATGATATTCATGAATCTCCAAAAATAATGACAGGTCCTTTGGTTTTATTAGGTGGTCTTAGTTTTTTTATTTGGTACACATTACCTTATTTTAATTTTATGTCAAGCCACGGCTGGTTTACAGANCTTGTNNTTNCAAGAGATGCATCTGTTCCAGGCAA
>NZHK01000076.1 GCA_002691285.1 Fidelibacterota bacterium
ACCGGAAATTGCATCTGAGGTTTTTCTTCAGAATCAGGGTTTGCTTCATACCAGGTTTTAATTTGGTCCCAACTATTCTCGCTATCACTTTCTACTGTCACTGAAGATCCATCTGGCATGTTAAATGTTAGTGGAAATATCAATTCAAAACATCTCCAGTCTTCCTTATCACCAAACTCTCTATCATATCCGTTCTTATTCCATCCACGCTTATCTCCCCAATCATTTGGATCCAATTTTCTTCCTTCCAAATTGAAATATATCTCATGCCTAGATCCAACTCGATGTCCTCTTCCAGCAAGTGCTACCTCATATCCAAGGCCTGATGCTTGCCTAGTTGCTACATCCATGTAGTCAAAATAATCTTGATTTACAACCTCTTGAGAAGTTGTTGGAAGATCACTTTTCGAGATATCTTCTAAGTTAGAAGATTGGATCATTTGTATAATCTCAGCGTCTGATAGCCCTGATGGCTCAAACTCGCTAGTACAACCCGCAAAAAAGAGCATTAACCCAAAAGCTAATGCTTGAAAAAAATATTTCATATATTATCTCTCTATGGTAAAGTAAATGTTACTTAATAATAACTTAAATGTAGCAAAGATAAATTTGTTTCATAATAATAATTTTTTAAAAAATCAATGTGTCTACCCTATCTACCGAATTAATAATACTTTTCTCTGTTTACTTTTATTTTGATTCGTTACGCTAATAAAAAATACTCCACTAGACACAAGTGAGCCACTAAAATTCATGGCATTCCACTGAATAATTTGATTCCCTTTTTGTAAAAAGTTCACATCCCATTTATTGATTAGCTCACCTTTAATATTGTGAATACTAATCTGATAGGTACCTGAATTATCAACCAATAGATTCATTTCTACTGAAGGATTGAATGGATTTGGATATGGCTTTCCTAGAACAAAATTATCCGGATTTAGATTTTGATTATCTACACTTAAGACCTGGTCGAAAGTAACACTTTGTATATTAAAACCAGCCTGGACAATTTGAATTTTAAGGAATTTCTCCCCCTCTGTTATCTCTATCCTTTGACTTGGAATATCTTCCCAATTATACCATCCTCCCGTAGATGGTACATCTATAACACCTAAATTCTGACCACTTAATTGGGCATAAAATATTCCTCCTGCATTGGGAGCAGATATGCTAAAACTTACATCATAAGTACCTGGGAAAACATCCTCTATGGTATAACCTAACCACTCGCCAGCTTCTGTCCATCCAACAGTATATGGAATATTGGGATCGTCATCACTGCCTTCAACATCAACCCCATCATTCCTAAAAACCCAACCGTCATTATACCCCCCATCACCATCATTCCAATAATCACTATCCGAATAAGATAACCCACGAGCACCTATATCATAGTATGCAGCTGGTATCGTACCTGGTATAGAGTGTGTAGCGTAGGGTTTTGAAATTTCTCCGTACTCAGGATCTGTTAAAGAAGCAATGACTCCAGGCCTAGTGATACAATTCTCTATTTTTAAACTATTCGCAAAGCTGGTTAGCCCCATACCTGCAATATTTGGATCAGGTTGCCCGGCTACTCCCCTCAAATAATCTATAATCACTTGATATTGGGGTGTAACCAAAGCAGAATAAGGACTAGTAATTTTATCAACCTTCTTATGTGTCCAAAAATTCCATCCGATATTGTTTTCTTCCAAGAGCTTAAAAACTTCATAATACCAATGGTTAGAGTTCTCACCTGACTCACCCATCCACAAAGGGACTCCATAATTATTTCTCAAATTAATGTAAGATTGAATTGTTGAAATATCTGTTTGCCCCCAATATTTATGGAACGAATAACCCATATTATCATCCCAGGGTGGCGTAAGGCCTGCAAAATCCGTTCCATACCAATTTCCCTCGATCCAAATTAAGTGGTTATTGTCAACCTCTCTAATTGCTTCTGTAATATCTACATATAACTGTTTAAACTCTTCTAGGGAAACACCACTTGGTAAAACTGGCTCGTTAATCAAATCATATCCAGCAATTAAGGTATGGTCCACATAGTACGTTGCAATTTCTTTCCAAATTTGGATTGTAAGTTCTTTGTAGCTATCTTCAAGCCACAAACGAGCAATTCCATCGCTATCACTGATTGGGCCTCCATTTTGTGCTCCTGGAGCGCAATGCATATCAAGAATAATGTAAATATTATGAGGCTGACACCATGTAATTAATTCATCAACTATAGCGTAGCCAATTGGAGTTTCCGTTCCTGTTGAATCATAAAATTGTTTATAGTGGAAGGGTACTCTAATATGATTAAAACCCCATTCAGCTATTTTATCTATATCAGCTTGGGCAACATAATTTGCTCTGTATAATTCCCAGAAATCGTTGGCCTCATCTTGTCCAATCAAATCTATTACGTGGTTTTCTATATCTGTTGGAGATTCGAACCCCTCAATCCAAGCTTGATTATGCAACATATACCCCTCTGGGACAAGCCAACCACCAAGGCCAAATCCTCGTAATAAAATAGGTTCTCCGTTCCCATCGACAACTTCCCCATCCATGTTATGCAAAAAACCCTGAGCAAAGATAGAACCAGAAACTAAAATTGAAATTATAATTATTCGCATGTTAAACAATCTCCAAAACATTGAGCTATGAGTACAGTATCTGCACTTCCAATATTAATTAATCTATTATTATGTTCCCCAAAACTACAATTACCTTCTACATCTTCCCAACCTCCTTGCCAGGAGTTTGGGAAATATCCATTACGATACTTATATGTATAAGAAGCATTTGGAGCTAAGGTCAAAGTCGTTTGCCATATATTTGAATTTTCAGACAACGACATTTGAATACCACCTGGCTGTCCAGAGCCAAGGTCTCCACCTGATAACCACACACCAGATCCGTTTACATTTTCATTGCTCATATCAACCTTAAATGTAACTTGAACATAATTATAATCATCTGATTTTTTATATACTCTAACATAATCCACATACATTTTCATTGGGAATGCACTTGCAGATATTCCCTGAACTCCTCCCCAATCACCACCAATAGCAAGATTTAAAATCAGATAATGGGGGTCATTAAATGGCCATTTGCCATCATCTCCATTGCTGTCATTATAAACAAAAAAGAATGGCTCATCATCAATTAGATATCGTAAATAAAAAGGGCTCCATTCAAGAGAATATACATGAAATTGATCCGTTACATTATCTACATACTTTGATCCCGATCTTTGGGTGTTATACATGTGGTTGTATTCTTCTGTATGTATAGAGCCATGGATCATACCCTCATCGTATCCTACATGCTCCATAATATCTATTTCACCACAGTCTGGCCACCCTAAAGAAGAAATACTTTCCCCCAGCATCCAAATTGCTGGCCATGATCCCTTCCCTGATGGAAGTTTTGCTTTTATATCAAATCTTCCATAAGTGGTTGAAAACTTATTATCGGTATTTACCCTTCCAGATGTATAATCAGCAATGTAGTTATTACCTACATAATCTGTCCCAGAATAACCAGGTTCTATATTCCCCTGTATAACTAAGTACCCGTCTTCTAGAAAAATATTAGTATCTCGGTCTGTGTAAGCTTGAAGTTCGTTATTTACCCACCCAGGCTTCCAACTTAATTTATTCCACTTAGAAAGATCAAGCTCTTCTCCATCAAATTCATCTGACCACAACATCTCCCAATTTGAAGAAACAATAGGGGTTTGATCATCCACTGTAACATTATTCTCTTCCCTACTACAGGAACATAAAATAAAACTACAGAATGCTATAATTAGAAAATGCATTCTCATTAATTAAAAATATCGTTCTTATCTACTTCAATTAATTCTCCAAAGTCAGCAAGCTTTTGCATATCTATTTTTTCTCTATTTCCTACAATTGCAATCGTATAAGGCTTATCCTTTAGATTTTTCTCGTAAAAATTAACTACATTTTTAAAATCAATAGATTCATAGTTATCTTTATATAGTAGATTAGGATTGCTATCATACCCCTGCAGTTTCCAATTTCTTGCAGTACGGGCTAAAGATCTGAAATTGGGCTTTGAAGTAACAAGTGATTGTAATAATCCAGATTTTATACCTTCCATCCTCAAAGGCTTCTCAGGCATATTTCTCAAAAGGCCAAGATATGCTTCAATAGCATCAACAGTTTTATCTGTCTGGGTACCCATATAACCTCTAAAGTATCCTTCCCCATCTAAATACCATGGAACCTGATAGACACCGTATGCAGAATAGGCAAGAGACCTAAACTCCCTTATTTCCTGAAAAACTAATGCGCTCATCCCACTTCCGAAATATTTGTTAAAAGTTCTCGAGTTAAGTCGTTCATCTAATGCCATATTAGAACCTGGTATAAGAATATGAATCTGACTCTGTACGGCTTTTTTATCATTGTAAAAATATATAGTATTTTTATCTTTTAACTTTTGTTCATACACAATAGGAGAGGATGATTTTTTTAGTCGATTATTTAAAGTAAGACTCTTTTTTACAGAGGTTTTTACTAGATTGAAATCTAATGTTCCAGTGAAAAATATAGTTGTCTCATATTTCATCGCTGCAGAAATTTTTTCTAACAAAAAACCTGTATCCATCTTTTTGACTTCTTTAATTGTTGATCGTTTTAACCAATTAGAGTTTTGTCCCCACAAAGCATAGTCTCTCAAAGCATTTCCTTTCGTTGATGCATCTCTTCCTTCAAACATTCGCTCAAGAGTGCTGCTTTGAATCAGTTTTTTTAATTTCTTTTTATCCTCTTTTCTAACTTTCAAGTTTTTTAAAAATTCACCTGCCATACTCATGGTCTTTTCAAAATTTTTGTCAAATCCTTTAATGTCTAATCCAAAATAATCTCCGGAACTGTAAAAATTAATTGTAGCTCCAATTTTCTGAAGCTCTTCTTTGAGAACATTGAACGAATACTTTTCATTACCTATCATATTACCCAATTCAGCCGCGTACTTTAGCGCTGGATTTTCTTTAGTGCCAATACCATATTCAACTTTCATAGTGAAAATTGAATTCTTTGGATTCATATTGTGATAAAGATGATAGTTGTCGCTTATCTCTTCATACTGCATATCGCTTTCAATATTTATAAAATTATATTTAATTTTATCTTCAGAAAGATTTTCTAATTTTCTTCGATAAGAAGAAACTTTCTCTGAATTTTTTGCTTTTATAGCTTTGAAAGGAGGTTTGTCTAGCTTTATCTTTTTGGGAAATCCCATTCTGGATTGATATACCAAATAATTATTATTAAAATATTTATTTGCTATTTGTACCACATCCCTTTTCTGTATGGATGCAATTGATTTTGGGTAATTAAAAATATCTTCCCATGTCTTATTATAGTTCACTACTTCTAAAGCATACGAAAGACGATTACTTACGTTCTCAAGCCCTGTTTCATAATCTTGAATCATAGAAAGCTTAACAGACTCCAGAAACTCCTCACTAAAGTCACCTTTCTTAATTTTTTCAATTTGGTTTAAAACCTGATTCTCTGCTCCACGAAAAGTTTGAAATACTAGTTTGGGAATAAAAATAAATGCCATAGATCCATGGTCAGATCCTCCGAAGCCATCTATAGCAGAAGAAGACGTCAACTTGTTTTCTATACTTAACCGATCTAATAAACCTGTTGAAGATCTATTGTTTAATAAATTTTTAATTACCTGAATTTTTTCTGAATCTTCATGGCTGTTCGGTGGCACTCTGTATCCAAGAATACCAAAACGCACTGGAGTAAGCCTATTCTTTACTACCTCTCTTCCATTAAAAGGTTCTTCGTCTACATCGACAAATTTTGGAGTAGGACCTGACCTTAGCCTTCCAAAAGTAGACTCAATGTGAGGTTTTATATTTTTTGATTGAAAATTTCCTGCTAATAAAAGGTACATATTATTGGCTATATAATACTTATCATAGTATTCCCTCATTTTAGTTAAAGATGGATTTTTGAGATGATCTACCGTACCAAGGACTGTTTGTTGCCCATAAGGATGTTTCTTCCAGAAATGTTCAAAATATTCTTCAATCAGTTTTCTAAAAGGATTGTCCATTGCTCTATTTTTCTCCTCATAGACGACCTCTAATTCAGATTGAAACAATCTGAACACAGGATTTATAAACCTGTGGCTATTGACCTCGAGCCACTTCTTTATCTGATGAGGAGGAAACTGATTAAAATAAGCTATAACATCGTTGCTTGTAAATGCATTGATACCTGTTCCACCCATTCCTTCTAATATTCTATCAAATTCATTAGGAATAGCATATTCTGAGGCTTTAAGATTAAGATCATTAATTTTTTTCTGAATTTCTAATCTTTTATCATCTGATTTTGTCAAACCAAGATTATCATAAAGTAAGGCAATGCTATCTAGAAACACTTTTTCTTTTTTGAAGTCAACAGTCCCCAATTCCGTAGTACCCTTAAATAACATGTGCTCAAGATAATGAGCAATCCCAGTAGCATTTGAAGGGTCTTGCTTCCCACCTCCCCTTACAATTACCACTCCATAAACTCCAGAAGCTTCTTTGTCTTCATTTAACATTACAGTCATCCCATTTTCTAGTTTATATTGATCAACTTGCAAATTATTAGGAAATAAAAAACTAAAAAAGAACGTGACTATACCAAAAATATATTTCATGTGTTTATTACCATTATATATGGTTATTATAAGACGAAAAACTCATTTCAGAAAGGACACTTTTCTAATCTCAGAATAACTTTTATTTTTGATCTGGAAAAAATAGGTTCCGGAAGAAATTTCTTTCCCATTTAATCCTTTCCCATCCCAAGAAATATGCTTAATGTCTTTATCAATAAAAAAACTTTTTGAAGATATTATTTTTTCTCCTTTTATATCAAAAATAGAATATTCTACTAAGCCCGATTCCGTGCTGTTAATAGGTAAAACTACATTATTATTAAAAGGATTTGGAAATGGGGATCCAATAGAAAAAGTCTTTGGTAAAGGATCTAATTGAACCATGAGTGGATCCCCATTATATCCTGTATTGGTTGAATTAGTAAGACACAAAATTAAATAGCCATATTCAAAAACAACATTTGAATAAATAAGATCACAATTATTACCATCCCAAGTATGATTAGCCTTATCCCACCGGGATGCGTCGTAATAATCAAAGTCATCTGTCCACATTAAAATGAAATCATTATCAGTACCCGAATTACCTGAGTTCGGAACATAAGCATAATATTTTACCCAATCATAAAATGCATAAACAGGTAAAATACTAGAGTCAAACTCACCAACCCAATCTTCATATGTGGGCTGCCAAATATTCATCATAAGCTTTTGATAGTGATACAACGAATCTGTATAAAAATTAGCTACAGATCGAATCAACTGGTCATCAATAAAAAAATTAACATTTAAGGGAGTCCATTCAATGGCATAGATGTGAAAATCTTCATGAGGATTAATATTTAAATCAACAAGTTCTGGCAAATCCCATTCATTTTGAATTATAAGATTGGTTTGGACTTTATNATCATAATTACCCAACCACTCAAAATCAATTTCATTCCAATAGCTGTTATCAAGCCCATCCTCCCAAAAGTCATTATAGGTAAAAAAAGAACTAACCACTCCATTACCAAAAGCAGATTTCATTCGTACTTCCAATCTCCCATATCGAAAAGAATCTTCGGTTCTTAACTCTCCTCCCTTGTAGGGCTTAGAAAAAATTAAAGTAGAAAAAAAGATAAGAAATAAAAGTTTATTTAAGCAAAATTGTTTTTTCATGTTCGTTCTTGTTGTTGATGTTTAGTTGAATGAAATAGATCCCACTAGCAGCTTTTTTTGCATTCCATGTTAGAGTATGATATCCAGGTAAAAGTGAGCCACTATATATGTTTTTTATTCGCTGACCATTGATATTAAAAACATCGATCTCAACATAAGATTTTTTAATCAGTTCTATAGGAATAGAAAGTTGATTATTAAACGGATTTGGAAAAGGTTTGGATAATAAATAATCTATTGGATGATTCGAATTAATCGAAAGCTCTTCAAGGAGATGAATCTCTAATCCGTTTAAAAAAGGACCTGCGTATGCATAACCTGATCCATAGTTTACAGCAGAAAAATATAAATCGAGTATGCCATCTTCAACCCGTATTGCATTTAGCATTGTATCGAACGCAGTATGTATGTTGGACTGGCTGAACACATCTAAATTTGATATCCATAAAGAATCTTCAGCAAAGACATCAAAAGATCGAACACCTATTTCATTGTAATGATTTTCTGAGAATTTTAATACCGCTGAAAATATACCTTTCGGCACTCGCACTTTGTAAGACACAACCCTATTCAAACTAGTTTGATAAATAGGTTCTTCAAGCGTATTGCCAATAGTTTCCTCTGTAGTTTGGTAATTCCCATTCATATGTCCATATTCAACAGAGGAAGACCACAGTTGATCTGGCAAAAAATCATTATACTCTTCGCCTGCAACATTTACTTTTAACGGAAAAGAAATTGGATCTGGCATATCCAACGAAACAGATTGAGTTACTTGGGTGTTGGGGGGAACTGCATCATCCTTTATGCCTATGATGTATAAAGTATACGCCTCAGTTAAGATCATGTCAGATACATGTAAATGAACTGTACGCTGATTATCCATCAAAATTGCTGAATTTATAGTAACTCCTGGGATAGTATAACTGCCTACATTTTGTGAAGTTTCTGGATCTAATTCTTCACTGAACTGCACAATGATTGAATCAGCCTCTGCCCTTGCCCATAACAAATGAGGCTTTTCTTGATCTTGATGTCCAATATTTTCATCATCTGTAAGACAAAGTATTAGCTTGCCATTTTCAAAAATAGCATTCTCTTGAATGAAAAGAGCCTGATTCCCTCCCCAGGTATGATTATCGCTTATTTCCCATCGACTATTATCTAATGCATCGAAATCATCCTGCCATTGAAAAGTAAAATTATTATCTGTTCCTGTATCTCCATTGCCAGGAGTATAGGAGGCATATCGCACCCAGTCATAAAAAGCAAATCTTGGAAGGACTCTATCATCCCAAATACCAACCCAGTCTTCATAAGTTGGATTCCAAATATTCATCATAATTTTTGCTGGATGTATTAAATCTGCTATGTGATTTGCTGTTTGGCGGTAGACTTCCTCTCCATTAATAAACCAGGCAACATAATCTGGAGTCCATTCAAAACCATATACATAAAAATCTAAATGAGTATCCATAGATAGATAATGAGTTCTAAGGTGACTTGTTGTTGTAATGACATTCATATCTACAATATTTGGGAATCTGCCTAAAATTTCCACATCAACCTCTACCCAGCTAGTGTTCGGAAAGTCATCATTATAAACAAAAAAAGAAGAAACTAAACCCTCTCCCTGAGCTGGCTTGTAACGTGCTTCGAATTTTCCATACAAAACCGGCTCCAAAGTTCTCAATTCAGCTCCTCGATAAAATTGCGAGTATGCAAAACAAAAAAGTAAAACAAGGATAGTTANAACTTTACTAATTAAATGTTTTTCCATAATTCAATTTATTATCAGAAGTAATGACAGGAAAAGATGGAACNATAATTGGATAAGGNACTCCCCTTTGTATTACCATCATATCTGTCTGTGTTAATTTAANCTTTTCAAAAGCATCCATATTTATTTGAATTTTATCAGAATAAGTTTTCTGTAAGGAATCTATCTTTGGATTCATANAATTAAGCCATGTTTCCTGATTTTCTATTTCTTTATTNTCTTTNCTTAATGAAGATAAATAGGTTTTACTTTTATGCACATCTTTCCACATTTCCTCATAGGCCTTAACATTCCAACGNTTATTGTAGCCTTTATTATAGCTTGTCTTTGTAATCTCCATATCTNGCATTAAATCTGCTATGGCATATCGAAGNTGCTCAGGAAACTCATTTCGATTCATTTTACGTTTTCTGAAAACATATGGATGTGATTGTAATTGTTGATTTAATTTTTTAATTGACCACGGACTACCTTCATAATCAAAGATAATTTCATNTTCGCTTAATTTATTTTCTTTATAAGAAAAACTGTTNTTATCAATCTCCGGATCATCCCATAGAACTTGATTAAACATTTGTTTCTTGGCTGAATCCATTTTGAAAAAGTAATCTGCTGCGTGCTCCGCATATTTATAAAAAACCTCTGAATTAAAGTTAATCTTTTTATTAAACATTAATTCTTGAACCCATGACAAATATTCTTTTTTTGCTTTATTTTCAGTTAATTTTTCATCAATATCTTTCCATAATAGATTTTGATCAGAGCTAGTAACAGGTACACTTTCAGTCCAGCTATTGATTTTTAACAATACATGTGTGTTTTCATCTGTAAGAAATGGACCCAATAAATCTCCTTTTTTTACATTAGGTGCAAAAACTGCTTTATGGATATACTCCTGCTCACGATCAAACCATCCAATCTCTTTATTTGGTGCTTTTCCACCCCAAAGAACACTATGAATTGAATCAAAAGGAACTCCTTGCTTATCTAATTCTTGTACCTTCTTTGCTATGCTTTCGTCAGGAAGATTTAAAAATTGAAGATTAACCCTTCTGCTAGCCAATTTTAGATTACTCTGTACTTTATCAGAAGGTATTTTCACTTTCGAAAAAAATTCGTCAAAGTACAGTACCTGCCTCATTGCCTGCTCTCTTCTGCCTTTAAAATATTTTTCTAAATCTTCAGATTGAAATTCAGAATTTTGTTTTTCAAACTCAAGTGAAGTCAATTTCTCTGCAATTAATGAATTCAAAACAATTTTTTTGTGAATATAATTATCTTGTCTGCAATAATCTGGGCGTATAGTATACTCTGATCTTCTAATAAAATCTTGAATTGTTATTAATTTCTCACCAACTCGAGCAAGAATTACTTCCTCGGGAACAGAAGGCTTTTTAGCACAACTAAGAAAAAGAAATAAAATAAAAAGAAAGTAAGTGAATCTCATTACATATCATTAGAAAGAAACACCAACTGTATACATTTGAACATTACCTAAAATACCCATAGGTTTATAAGTGTAATCAATAGAAAGTGATTTATTTGCTAAATAAAACATTTTTGCACCAATGCCAAATGTGACGCTAAAATCATTTTCATCACTATTGATACTTTTCATACCATTTTTAGCACCAGAGGTAAGACTCACCTGCCCAAAACCAGGAATTTTATAATCCAATGCAGCTCCAATATTCACTGACTCAGCATTATTATTTGGATGTAATGCATCAGCGGATATAGTGAGGTTCATCATATTTGAGGCGATTGGCTTTAAAGCAAATCCAATTCTAAAAATCAAAGGCAATTCCCATTCAGAGGTTCTAAATTGTCCGGCTACATCTCCATAATTACCCTCTTCAAATTCTGAAATATCTATAGGCTGATAGCTATCAATACCATCATATTGCATTCTAGTGCCATAATTAGATATACTCATACCTATATTCATTCCGTCCTTATCATTATCCGTAAAAGAAAAAAACTTTGTATTTACTAAAACCCCTAGATCTACAGCAAAAGCACTTGCGGAGCTATGCCAAATATTAGAGCTTATATATTTCATTGATGAGCCAAAAGAAAACCACGAAACAATTTTTCTGGAAAACGTGAAAGTAGCAGCCATATCTGATGCCCCGAACCTCTCACCAGTTCCATCTTGATATTCCAAATTGGTAACATCCATCTCTCCATAATCTAAATGAGTAATCCCTAGTCCCAGCACACCTACATTGGGTACTACTACAGCACCACCTGCAAATAACATGTCAATATCCACCAACCAAGGTTGAACCATGAACAATGCTGAAGAGCTGGAGACATTTGAAAGTCCAGCAGGATTCCAATATATAGATGAAACATCATTTGCAACAGCAACATATGCATCTCCCATGGAAGTAGCCCGGCTTCCAACACCTATTTCTAAAAAGTTAGCAGCCGTTGTTCCATAACGATTAATTGTTTGTCCAAATACATTTGAACAAATTAAACTAATAACTATAGAGATATATTTAAGTAAGTTAAGCATCATTTGATTATTGCAAATTTCCCAAGTTTTTCTTCACCAATATCCAGAGCATCTATGTGATAAACATACATTCCAGCTGCAACTTCTAAATTTTCCCTAGTTAACATATCCCAATGAATAATGCCATTACTTGGTTCATTATTAACGATTATTTCATCTACCAAGACACCACTTACAGTAAAAATCTTTATGATACAGTTTGCAGGTATGTGAGTGAACATAATTTTTCTACGTTGATTTAAAAACGGGTTGGAGACGGCTGACTCCATCATATTAGTCATTACATAGGGATTGGGTACAACCCTTATGCTATCTAAATCAGATTGAACAATAGATAGATCTAAAGCATTCTCTTGTTCTACAGAAAAACGAATTGTATCTGTAGAAAAATAGGGTCTATTATAATCAACTTGATAAGATGACTCTGAAGAAGGGTAATTTGCTCCAGAATCAAGCTGAAAATCCATAATAAATGCTGTTGCTCGCCACCTTGATCCCACCGTTGCTCCAACAAAAAACCTGTCCACCCCTATGTCCACAATATCGTTATTATTTACATCCTGAACAACGACATCCATAATAGGATGTTGGCCAGTAGAGGTATCTATAAATGACATATTTTGAACAAAAAAGTTTACTGCTGGTTGAGTTATTTTATTTGAACCAATAGATGCACCATTTTCATCCCTGATAGTACCTGAACGAGCAATACCAACATATGCGGAATCATCATCCGTAAAAGTTATATTGTATTTCCATGAGAGTTGTAAACCTTCTATAATCGTAGGAGTGATTCTCATTGTACCAGCACCAGTAATCCATCCAGATTTTTCATAATTCAAAGATGAAGCCTCCACCTCTTCGGGCTCGATTTCTAATTGTAATCCATCAAAAATATCCGTTAAAATTTCTTCTGAATTGTTTAATACCCAATAATTAGCAGTATCTTTATAAACTATGTTCTGACCTACATATTTTGACGAATCTTCAGAATAAATCAAAACAGTGCTATCTGTTTCATCAAAAATTTGAATCCCATTGGTAATATATTGAAATCCATAATCATAGCCACTTATACTTGCTATAGTATCTGCTAGAAAAGTAAGAGCATACTGATGACCTTGTTTTAATGCTCCTTGAGCTCTTATTAAAGGCTCCACAGATCCCGTGCCAAGTAATTCTGTTTCTTCAATAATAACTTCAGGTGGAACGTACCCAGCTGCTCTTGGACGAGGAATAACAACTGCTACATTTTTCCCAATTGAGCGAATTTCTTCAGCTTCATCAAGTTCTATCACTGCATTATTTTCTGAAGGCGCAATTCCTGGACCAATGTTAGGTGCACCAAAATCATATGCCACCACTGCATAATAATACGTTCTACCATTTTGAACTGTATTATCAACAAAAATATGAGTGATACCTGTTTCACTTCCTAAATTATATCCAGCCCCATTAACTAGGCCAAAATCTGTAAAGCCTGAAATCCCATCTACTAAGTCACATTGATAAATAGGCTTTTTAAACATGGGTGTTCCATATCCGTCTGTGATAATTTCTGGATCAGACATATATTTATCCGTTGATCGATAAACTTTATATCCTTCAAAGTCGTTTATGTTTCCGACAAATGGATCCCTGGTTTTTGTGTCTGC
>NZHK01000077.1 GCA_002691285.1 Fidelibacterota bacterium
CACTGATTGGAATGTTCCTTTGCCGTTAATTAAGTTGTTTTCCCACTGTCCTTCATATGTATTTCCGTTTGGGTATATATAATGTCCATTTCCATGCCTTTTTCCATCTTTTAAATCACCTGTATAATTATGCCCAAAGATTACGATATCATTTTTTGGCACCGAATCACCAAATAAGATCACTGCAAATAATATTAGACTTGATATACAAAAAGGTTTCATTATATTTGAATTTACAACAAATTTTATTTTTTTAAATTAAACCACAAGGAAATTTGTTGTTTGCTTATCCAAAATGAAATTAATAACTAATAAAAATATAATCCTATCAAAAGGAGATTAGCTTTAACCAGACCATTCTTATTTTATAAAACAAACAACAGTTGTTTTAAGATACTAAAATTAAATTATGCACAATTGATTTATGCAAAGATCATTCCCATTCTATCGTACCAGGAGGTTTTGAAGTTATATCATACACTACACGGTTTACACCTTTGACATTATTTATAATCTTACTTGATATTTTTTGAAGGGTTTTACTTGGCATCTTAAACCAATCTGCTGTCATACCATCTTCACTAGTAACTGCCCGCAAAGCTATTAAGTTTTCATAGGTTCTTTGATCTCCCATTACTCCAACAGTCTTAACAGGCACCAAAATTGCGAAGGCTTGCCAAATATCTTTGTACAAGTCATCTTCATGTAATATATCGATATAAACCTTATCTGAATTTTGAAGTATTTTTACTCGTTCAGGAGTGATTTCCCCGATAATTCTTACACCTAATCCAGGTCCAGGAAAAGGGTGGCGGTCCACTAATAATTTATTTAAACCTAATTCATATCCTATATTCCTTACTTCATCTTTGAATAATTCTCTTAGAGGTTCAATTAATTGAAATTTCATTTCTTTCGGAAGACCGCCAACATTATGGTGACTTTTTATTACATGAGCTGTTTTACTATTACTTACACCACTTTCAATTACATCTGGATACAATGTCCCCTGAGCTAAAAATTTAATATTAACCTGATCACTAGAGATTCGATCAAAAGACTCAATGAACTGTTTCCCAATAATTTTTCTTTTCTTTTCTGGGTTTATCACACCTTTAAGTTTGGAGAAGAAAACTTCTGATTCATTATATAAATTAATTTCCAGATTTAAACCATCCATAAGGAATCTTTTACATTCCTTCGATTCATTGTGCCTCATTAATCCATGATCTATAAGTACAGCATGCATTCTATCACCAACCGCCTTCTTAATTAATGCTGCGACAACAGAAGAATCAACACCACCACTTACGCCAACCAATACTTGGTTACTCCCAACAAGTTCTCTAATAGCCTTAATTTTATCATTGATAAAATTTTTGGGAGTCCAGTTTGGTAAACATCGAGCTATTTTAAATAAAAAGTTATTTATAATAAGATTTCCATTTTCTGTATGGCTGACCTCGGGATGAAATTGTGCAGCGAACCTATTTTGTTCTTTATTTGCAATTGCAGCTATGATTCCATTTGATGAAACAGCTAATAATTCCCATCCTTTTGGAACATGAAGCGCTCTATCTCCATGACTCATCCATACTTTAGAAGAATAATTTAACCCTGAAAAAAGTGTGCTTTTATCCTTTACATCTATAGTTGAAGAACCATATTCTCCATTACTATCAGAATCTATTTTACCTCCATACCCCTTTACAAGAAGCTGCAGACCATAACATATACCTAATATCGGGATGTCAACTTCAAATAGTGCTTTATTAAAACTAGGCGATGATTCATCATTAACACTTCTTGGCCCACCAGATAAAATAATTGCCGCAGGAGAATGTTTCATAATTACATTTAATTCTGAATCTGGCGATACAATTTCAGAAAAAACTAAGTTTTCCCTGATTCTCCTAGCAATTAATTTTGTGTATTGAGATCCAAAATCAATAATTACAACACCACCTTTTTTAATACTATTCATATACTATCTTCTTTTTTAATTCATTTATGTATGATTCATTAGTTAAATGAAAATGAACAGGTGTAATACTAACATAACCCTTTGAAACTGCTTCACCATCATATTCAATAGAAAAATCATTATTAACCATTTCACCTTTAATCCAAAAATATGAATTCCCTCTTGGATCAATTCTTTTTTCAAAAAGATCTCTAAAGCTTTGATTTCCTTGTTTAGTGACGAGAAATCCCTTTAAATCTTTTTGATCAATATTAGGAACATTTACATTCAACATAGTTCCTTCAGGTAATTTATGTTTTAATAAATGATTAGCAATTGACGTTGCTGCATATTTTGCTCCTGCAAAATTTTCTGCTTTAAATGAATCTAAACTAATAGCTGCTGAAGGTATACCAAGGATTGTACCCTCAAATGCTGCTGATATTGTACCCGAATAAATCATGTTCTTTCCTAAATTAGCACCTAGATTTATACCTGAAATCACCAGAGCAGGCTTCCTATTCAAAAGTGTTTTGATTGCAACTTTTGCACAATCAACAGGTGTACCATTTGCGGACCATCCTTTTAACCCATTTTTTAAATTAACTGATTTTAACCGAATAGGGTTATTTAATGTGATAGAATGACTTTTCCCACTTTGCTCCTTGTCAGGAGCAATAATAGTAACTTTACCAATCTTGACCATAGCATCTGCCAGAGCTTCAATCCCTGGTGAATGAATACCGTCATCATTAACAATTAATATTTCAGGTTTCATGAAAACATTGAAATCAAAGTTGAAATTTCTTGCTTCATATTTTTTCTATGAACAATATGATCTATAAACCCTTTTTTTAACAAAAATTCAGATCTTTGAAATCCAGTAGGAAGATCCTGCCCAATTGTCTGTTTAATAACTCTAGGTCCAGCAAATCCAATTAATGAGCCTGGTTCAGCAAGAATTATATCCCCAAGCATACCAAAGCTGGCTGTAACTCCGCCTGTTGTTGGATCAGTCAATATAGATATATACAATCCACCATTTTTAGAAAACTTAGCTAGTCGACTAGTAGTTTTTGCTAATTGCATTAGTGAAATTGCACCTTCTTGCATTCTAGCACCACCAGAGCAACATATCAGAATAAAAGGAAGCTTCTTTTCATTGGAAATTTTTATAGATCTTGAAACTGCCTCTCCAATTACAGACCCCATACTTCCTCCAATAAAATGAAAATTCATAACTCCAAGAATTACTGGGTTTTTATTTATGTCTCCTCCATATACTTTTATTGCATCATTATCCCCTGTTTTTTCTTGTGCTTGACGAATCTGATCTTTATAACTCTTATCAGTATTAAATTTCAAAAAATCTATAGAAGATAAGTTTCTAAAATAATTTTCCACTGTGCCTTTATCTAAAAGTAAATCCTTATAAAAACTTGGTTTAACTCTAAAATGATGATCGCAATGGTGGCATATAAANAAATTTTTTTCTAATTCNGGNCAATAAATAATTTCATTACAAGANTTACATTTATCCCATAATCCATCTGGAATACTTTTTTTGTCTTTTTCCTTTATTTTTTTATCTTTTCTCTTAAACCAANCCATATTNGATATTTTTTACGTAATTCATCAGCAATGCAGATGAGCCGTCCTTGTAATATTTTTTCCTTTCACCACGAACTTTGAAACCATTTTTTTTATATAAATTAATAGCAAAGAAATTACTTTTTTTAACCTCCAAAAAAACTGTTGAAATATTTTCAAGATCATTTAGAAAATCTTTTAGAAGAATACCTCCAATACCTTCTTTTTGTCTATGTGGGGAAACTCCAAAATTTAGAATATGGTAATCACTCGACAACTTTCTATACATAAAATAACCTAATATTAATCTATTTTCTTCAATTATTAAGGTCTCAGAATCATTCGTGCATAATAATTCAATTTTTAACATATCTATAGTCCATGCCTCATTTTTAAATACCATTTTCTCAAGTGCATATATTTGTTCTAAATCCAATAAATTACCCTTCCTCTTTATCATATAGATTATTCATGTACCTGTTTTAAAAGGAGCAATATAACTTGGTACTAACGAGTATGGCTCATTTACAACTAAATCTTCAAAATGTATTGATGCTAACTGACCTATGTTTGAGGACGAAGGCTTAGCAAGCCGGAGCTGTTTTAGATTAGGTAATAAATCTTCACAATTATAATAAAATCCGTGGGATAAAACTTGAAAGTAATCATCAATTTCCCCCACACTAGGTTCTTTGTTTGGAAAAGGAATATTATTCTCCCAACGAAAAGTCTGAAAAAATACTTTATTGGCATGTGAATGCAAAAAACCTTGTTTGGGTTCATATTCCCTCAAACTATACGCTAACGATAGCATAGAAGGTACTGGTATAACAGGTAAATTTTTAGCATATGCGATACCTTTAGAAAATCCTAAACCAATTCGAAGACCGGTGAATGATCCTGGACCTATGCTTATTGCTATTGCATCAATATCATCCAATGTTATATTTATATTATCTAGAGATGCTTTTGTAAGGCCTGGAAGTAATTCTGCATGTTTTCGCCTTACATCTCTTTCTTCAATACTTATTACTTCCTTATTATGAATTACTGCCGCACCACAAATAGATGAAGAAGTTTCTATAGCTAAAATGTATTTACTAGACAAATTTTATCCCTGAAATTTCAATTTTTCTTGATTCTTTTGGTGATTTAATTCTTGCGAAGTTAACTCTAATAGTTTTAGATGGAAGTATGTCATTTAGTAAATCACCCCACTCTATTATCGTGATGCTATTTTTAGATAGAAGATATTCTTCTCCTCCAATATTCAAAAAATCTTCTGAACCATTCATCCTATATGCATCAATATGGTTCAATTTATATTTTTCCCCTTGATATTCAGAAATCAATTTAAAAGTAGGGGAAGTAACATGATCTTTTATTCCCATTTGCCTAGCAAAACCTTTTGTAAATGTTGTTTTCCCAGCACCTAAGTCACCTATCAAAGAAATAGTAGTTCCTGGGTTAATATTTCTAGCTAGTTTTCTAGCTAGATCTTGAGTTTCTTCTACAGATTTACAATTGAAAATCACTGTTTCTTCCCTTTCATTATCGCAAGAGGCACTATTATTTCTTCCATGCTAATACCTCCATGCTGAAAAGAATTATTAAATTTTGATTGATACTTAGATGCTTCATTGGGATAAACGAAATAATTATCATATTTTGCGATTAAATAGCTAGGTTGATGTCCGTAAGATGGGAGTTTGTAGAGATTCGGATCTTTTATTATTAAAGCATTTTTTTGGTTTGTATTCAAGTTTCGTCCAAACTTATATCTTAATCCAGATGAAGCGCCTCTATCTGCGGCAACCATAACGCTATTTTGTACTCGAATGCTGCCGTGATCACTAGTCATGATTACGCTCCAGCCCATATTTCCTAAATATTTAAGGACATCAAATAACCATGATTGTTCTAGCCAAGATCTTACAGCCATACGATACCCTGATTCATCTGGAACTAGTTCTTTAAGAATATCCATTTGAGCAGATTTATGAGCTAGTAAATCAACAAAATTCACAACGATAGCTAATAAATCTTTTTGAGCATAATCACTAATTCGATTTTGAATTTTTTTTCCTTCTTCTACAGCCCAAATTTTATGATAATGAATAGATTTATTTTCATACCCAAGTCTTTTAAGTTGATCAAACAAAAAAAGTTTCTCATGTTGGTTTAAGCTACTAGCCTCTGATTCCATGTCCTTAGCTTGTTTTGAATACATTTTAACCATTTCATCAGGAAACATTCCACAAAATATTGCGTTTCTTGAAAATTGAGTTGCGGATGGAATTAATGAAAATACATATTTAAGATCTATTTCAAAAAAAGGATCAAGCAATGGAATCATCGATTTAAAATGATCAAGTCGCATGCAATCAACAACTAATAGACAAACTTTTTCATTATTTTCAAATTTTGGTATTAAATGATTTCTAATGATATCATTTGAAAATAAAGGACGATCATCACTATTAATCCATTCTAAATAATTAGAAAGAAAAAAACTTACAAACTCTTTATTACAACTTTGCATCTGATCAAATAATACATTTGCTAAACCTATATCTTTATACTTATCAAACTTAATTTGCCAATCAATTAGATCACTATATAAATGAAACCATTCCTCTGGACTTAAATCCATTCTTAATTTTGAATCGACATCATTAAAGTAGGATAAATAATCTTTTATAGCCTTCTGCTCTTGAAGTTTGTTTTTTTCCAAGATTTGTTTACATGCCATAAAAATTTGGCTAGGGTTAACAGGCTTAATTAGAAAATGTTCAATTTGACTATTTATAGCTTCATCCATAAGCCATTCATCTTCAGTTTTTGTAATCATAATTATAATTTGGTTTTGCCTTATTTTCTTTAATTCAACTAATGTCTCAAGCCCATCCATTCCAGGCATAGACTGATCTAAAAGTACCAAATCAAAAATATTTGATTTTGCCAGTGCAATTGCATCTTGACCATTATTAGCCTTAAACAATTCGTAGCCTTTTTCTTTCAAAAATAAAATATGGGGCTTTAAATGCTGAATTTCATCATCAACCCATAGAATTTTTCCTCTATTATTCATTCTAGATTATTCCAAAAATTTTTAAATGTAAAAAGAATATTATTTTGATGTCATTTTCCAAACTCCATCCCAATCTTTTTCTGGTGGATTTTTCATAAACATTTCGCAACGTTCAATATAAATTTGGGAAGGGGTAGTATTTCGTGATTCAAATTTATCCTCAAGGTTTTCTGCTTGTATAAATTTATTAACAGCCATTTTCCATTCTTGTTTGAAGTAATGGTCTATGCCTTGCTCAAAAAGTTTAATTAGATCAATATTTTCACTTAAAATTTCATTTTTATCAGAAACTAGCTCATAAACTTTAACAGGAATATTTTTTCCTTTAACCTTAACAAAATCTAAAAAACGAAAGGCAAAGTGAGTCTTTGCGGCCTCATATATATTTTCACCAACAAAGTTATAGACCCCGTATTGTTTAGCTGAAGATTCTAACCTTGCTGCTAAATTAACAGTATCACCCATCATTGTATAATTCATTCTCATTTCTGATCCCATATTTCCTGTAACCATTGGGCCGCAATTAAGACCTATTCTATGCTGCATTGAATAAACTATATCAGGCCAGTCATTCTCGTCCTTCCATTTAACTCTCAACTCATCTAGAGCTTTCTGCATGGCTAAAGCTGTATAACAAGATTTAATTTCATGATCCTTTACTGGCGCAGGAGCCCCATAAAAAGCAACAATTGCATCCCCTATATACTTATCAAGTGTTCCTTGGTTATCAAGTATTACTTTAGACATAACAGTCAGATATTCATTCATTAAAGAAACCATCCTTTCAGGCTCTAGTACTTCTGAAAATGTGGAAAAATCTTGTATATCTGAGAAAAATGCTGTGTGATGACCTTCAACACCACCAAGTTTTGGTGCCTGTTTTTCTTCATACATTTTATCCAACACTTTAGGAGCTATATAAGTTCCAAATGTTTCTCTTAAAAACTTTTTATCTTGTTGCTCATGCAGAAACTGATATACAATATTACTAGAGAAAACCATTATAAGTCCAGCAATGGGAGCAATAACAGGAAATATAAAAGACTCCCCTAGCTCTGGAAGATTAATTCTTAACTGGTCATAAAAAACTTCATATAAACTATCAGGCAACAAAGAACTAATTGATGATTTAAAAAACCATAGATAATCATTTGTAAAAGCACCCATTGCAATAGCGTAGTATATTAATCCTTCAACAAAAATTAATAATCCAGAAACTATGGGATGCAACTCAAAGGCTGTAAGTAATAGATATGCAAATGCACATAAAGAGAAAATGAGAAGTATGTTTTCGAAAGGATAGGATGCATTTTCGGCCAAATACCTTGTAGTTTTCCCACCAAAAGTACTAATGAAATTTTCATGCAAAACTGTTTGCATTGCATTTGCATGTGTTTCCATTCCTGGAGTGAGTTGACTAAGGCCCATATAATTATAAAATGGTGTAGATTTAACATCATGCAATACTTCTACAGAAACCCCAATTATGACAATTTTGTTATAAAATGGTGATTTTTTCATATCAAAATCACTGCCAATTCCCATCATTTCCATCATTTCATCCCTTTCGTTTTTGTCTTCAATGTCCATTATCCAATCTGGAATTTGACCAGGTATAAATTGACTCATCCAATCTATGTCTTCTGGTAAATTATAATCTTGAGTATCGATGACTTGAGATAGGGAAAATCTTGGGAAAGTACCCCAGGGTTTAAACTGCTCTCCTCCAGGGATTTTATAACCTGAAGGTGGGCCATAATAGTTTACTAAAAAATTATTGGTTCGACCATACGACTTTATCTTTAAATCACCAAAGCTCCACACTAATTCCTCACTATTAAATTTTGGAACTTCATTGTCAGGAATATCCAAAAATGCCTTTACACATTTTAATCCAAGTGTAAGGTAAGCCTTATCAGGTTCATGCTCCATATATCCAGCTATACTGTATTGACGAGAAAACCCATCGGTATCTAGCATATCATTAATAAGACCTGTTTCTGGATTCATTTCCATAATTTCAGGAACTGGGTAGGCTATATAAGTAGGTGGAATCCTTGTAGGTTCACGAACCATTTTAACATCCATTACTATATCTGTTCCATTTTCCTGTGCACGTTTAATTGACTCTCCTAAAATAATATCACCATGTCCAGGAAGGTATTGCTGAAATTCAGGCGGTAGGTTTCCACTTACACTTCTCAGATATTCTGATCTCGCATCTGGAGAATCAAACTGAATGTCAAAAGCAATAACACTTGCACCTGCTTTGGAAATATTATCAATTACTCTTGCCCAGATATCTCCCCTTGGGTAAGGCCAGGGCACTTTATTATCCTTTAATATTCTCCAAGATTCATCATCAACTTCAACAAGAACAACATCTGTCCCTTGATTAATGATTGTAGAATCGGCTGCACGCCAACCCGTTAATGGACCTCTTACTGTATGGAACCTATAATCATATGTTTTAAGTTCTAAAAAATCAAATATACCTATCCAATGAAATAATGCAGAGAGCATTACCGATCCAAATGCCAGACTTAAATCAATGGTGTGATTACTTACAAACTTTATAATTTTTTCAATCAAAATCTATATCCCAATATGAGATTAATTCCTGAGCTACTGGTTTTCCATTCACTTGTTATCTCTTCTTTGTCTTCATTAGCGTTATATTGTTTTGTTTTTGTATTATTTAGTCTAGTTAAGAGGTTCAAACTAAGAATTAAATTATCTACAATGTCCCAATCAGCATTGCATTTTAAGCCATATAAATTAATAGAGGGATTATTATTTTTCCCATTAGAAGTAAAATCAAATCCGCCTCCTATATTTACTGAGAATTTTTCAAATTTATAGGATAAAGAATTACTTAATGATGTCCACCTATCGATACGTTTTTTAGCTACATTCTCACTATCTAAATATGGAATGGAAATTTCAGTTAAATTAAATGAAGAGTTAGTTTTAAGAGAAGAATTAAAACGATTTGAAATAGTTGCTGATATAGACTTTGTCTCAGATTTTAGAAAAAAGTAATCCTTTTTTCTAAACCGGGAAAGATTATCTGAATAGGTAATTGAATTAATATTAAAAGAAGAAATTGATGTGAAGTTTTTAAAACTACCTGGAATATTTATTGAAGCCATCAAATTAAGTGCCTGAGAATTTTCCCGATTGTCTCCAAGAAAATTGCCGTATTTATCGGTATCAATCGAGTCAATACCATTTGTTTTTCCTATTGATTGAATATTTGCTACGATGGAAGGAGCACCTGGTCCTGGTACAAGAGTAGTATTCAATGAAAATGTTTTAGTTACATTTGGATTCACAATTAAATCAGAAAGCTTATTATCTCTATATTGATATCCCGCTACAAACATTAGTCTTCTCCCAAGAAGTGATAACCTATCCTTTATATTAAACTCCCTTATATTATTTGTAAGATATGGATTACCAAAACTTGTATATCCAGGACCTAATTGCCTGTACTCAATAAAAATATTATTAAATCGATAACTTCCTTTCAGTCGAAAGTAATAGGCTGATGCAGGCATATTCATAAATGCTTTAAAAGCATTCTCTTGAGCAACAATAGGATCAACGGGAAGAATGGGAACCATATACAAGGGATTAATAGTAAAAATATCCGCCCATGCATCTATAAAGTCTCCGATTTGATCAATAGGATAGTCACCTAATAATTTACCATCAGTAGTATCATCCATGAGTAAATCAAGAGAGTCTTTACTAGCTGTTCCTCCCCAAAGATTATAGTTTGTAAGACTCATGTTCCACCCCGCTTGAAATATTAGTTTTCTATCATCCAATGCTCCTTCCAAGTCAAATCCAAGAGCTAAATTTTCTCCTGGTTTACCATCACCCCAATTTCTTTGTTTTATGTTGATCGCGCTCGAATCACCATTTGCGATTGAATCTATAAATTGAGCTAAATTGAAATATTGCAATGATGAATCCCCGGTTATACTTGTATCAACGGAGAATAAACTATTCTCAACAAAAGTACTATCAAATAAATTAATTTCATCAATGTCATCCTTTGCTTTAAGAAAATGGATCCCCGCCTTTACTTTATTATTAAATGCTAAAGAAAGTCTATAAGAGTTTATTTTTCTTGGAAAGGTGTACCCTTTACGATTAAAAGGATATATTGTTTTATTTAATGAGTTATCAAATTTGACATTTTCTGTAAGCAACTCATATGCTTTATTAATCCCTCTTTTGTACTGCACAGCTCTAGTTAAGGTACCAGAAACACTTTCAAATTCAAAACGTCCTTTTATGTCAAAATCAAGAAAATCACGTCCAAGTAGTCTAAATCCTCCAAAGCCAAATCCAAAATTAAATCCAGCATCTGTATGTCTACCTCGTACTCTCCTTCCATCAAGAAGAAATGGTGAAATTGAAGGATATACATCTCCATTATCAATTTTAAGATAATCTAAAACCTGTAAAGTTAAACTTTCTCTATTTACTGGCTGAAGATACTTTGATTCTCTGCTAGATTTTCGAGAACTATACCTTACTTTTATCCATGTTATTTCTGCATCTATTTTCGTGGACAGTTCTTGGTCATTTATAGTAATAGAAGATGCAGTATTGTTGGCCGTTTTTGCAAATAATGATCCTTTATACTTAAAAGACTCAAATAAATTACTAGATACTTTCCCAACACTAAAATTCCATTCTATTGGTTGAACATCCATCCCATATTTAGTTTTGAATATTAATTTTATAGAATGAAAACCAGATTCCATTTCTTGAATTGGAACATAAGACAAAACGTCCCCTGATATGATTGCGTCATCAGAGACATCTTGGTTATCAATAAAAATCTGATATTGACTTTGGTCTATGTTTGGTGCGTTAAAAAGCGAAACAGATATAACCACCTCATCTGATCGTAAAAATGCTCCATTTTCAGGAGACAAAATTAAAATATCAGCTTCAGCATAATCTTTAGAGCTTGAACTTTTTACCAGTTGATTTTGATTTTTCTTTAAGGATAAGACTTGAATATTTAATGGGTTTTCAAAAGGATTGTCTGAAAGTGGTAGAGAAATTCTCCCACCATCTTGTTTATGTAGTACGGTAACATATTCAATATCATTTAGAGAAACTCGATTCCCGGGAATTATACCTACCCAGTGTCCATTTTCATAAACCATCATAGTTTCTTGATAACTCAGTTCCCCCTTATCTCGAAAATATAGTGTACCATAACTAATAAATTCTTCATTGAATAAGGTTTGTGAAATTTTTACTGGCTGTTCTGGTTCTACTGGACTTGGATTATTATGATAATATAAATGATTAGATTGAGAAAAACATAGCATAGGGAGAACTAAATAAACTAAGAGAGCTATTTTTTGAACTCTATTATTTATCATAAGAACTTTAAACAAGCATAAAGAAAAGTGAATGATTACTCGTATTCAATTATCATTACTTTTTGTTCACCATTTGGTCCTTCAAGATAAATTTTAATTTCAGCTTGCTGCTCATCTTGATCTGTAGGGTCTTCTGGAATTGAAGATTCTTCCGTCTCTTCAACACCAACGTCACCATCAGGAGTTGAGGATCCTGATGTCCCTTCAGTAACATCAACCTCTGCACCGGTCTCATTATTTGTTAAAGTTACTAATCCCTCTAAGCCAATGACTATATCACCATCTACTGGATCAGTAATCATCCAAAAATCAGTACCTTTTACTGAAGCAACTGAAGTTGGTGTTTGAATTACAAAATTACTATTCTGTTTATTGACAGTTGCTCGAACTGTTCCTACATCCATATTTATTTTTTTTGCAATACTTCTGGCTGAGCGTTGTCCGGTAATCACTGCTTCTGAATTTTCTTTTAATTTTAAAGTTGACTTATCATCAATAAATATAATTGCAGTAAACCCTGAAGAACCTGTTCGAATTTTATCTCCATCTGCTAAAATTGTACCTGGCTTTAAATTTGCAAAATTATCTTTACCAATTGGCATAATTTCCACTTGTCCTTTTACTTTAGTGGTAACTGCAATTTTATTACCATGAATCCAGGAAAAAAAAATTATAAAAAATAAAATATTATAAAATGATCTCATTCTACAACTATCGACTGTATTTGATAAGCATCACTATTAATTTGATTTAAAAGATAATTCAAACTTGATTCATCTACGCTTACACCATTGATCTCTATTTGACCTGTAGGAATAAAATCCTCTAAATCATTACCTGATCCAAATAAAGCATTAAACTGGTCTTGTCCAATAGCCTGCTCTAGTGCTATTAACAGAGTATTCATTGCACTGTTTGTATTCGTATTTGCTCCACCTGATTGATTGATCATGAAACTATTAATAGAAGAAAACATCTGCTCAGGACCAGAGGTCGTTGGTATCGTCTTCATTATTTGCCAGCAATAAATATTCCCTTCTTCTAGAGGGTATGCGTCAGATGGAGGATATTGAAAACTATTTACATTATCAATAAAATACCATTCTTCAGATTGATCAAATGGCAATACACGTTGATCTTCAATTGCCTCCTCAACAGATGAATGAATTTCTGGATTAAATTTTGCTACTCTAATAAACGAGTTACAACCATTACAAGATTGCGAGAACCATTGAAAAATTGGAAATGTTGAATACACTATATTATCAAGTGTATCAGATAATGCACCTCCAGGAGACTCAAGTGTTATAGAAGCAGGGGATTGTACCAAAAAAGTTCTACTATCAGAAGCAAGTAATTGATCATTCTCAGATAAAATAACAACTTCAAATGTATATTCACCATCAGCTATTTGACCAATCGTAAGAACGCTTTGCATGATTGCATCCGTTTGAGTGGGATTCAAAATTTCAATTATATTTCCGTTTAAATTAACCGGATTAGGAGGAGTATCAAGATCGAAAATCGTAGATGTTTCACTAGAAAGATCCCGATTATCTAATATAATTGGTGCAAGCAATTCAAATGGCTCTGTTTCAATTGAAATAATAGTTTCCTCATTATAAATCCCAATTGCAGGAGATACCATGGATGCATTAAATCTTACTTTTATTGAAGCAGGATATTGATCTGATGATAATTCATATCTAAAAATTTGAACACTCGTTGCACCTGTACCAAAATCAAAACTACTAATATAGTAAGTAGCATACTCAAAGATTTCCCCAGATAAAGAGATTGATTGAGATTTGAGTATATTAAGGGAAAATATAACAGGGATTAAAAGTATAATTTTAATTTTAGTAAGCATATTTCATTGTGTACACATATTAAATATAGCAATCAAAAATCTTGGATCATAAAATAAAAAAGCCTCTTTTAATGAGAGGCTTTTTTAAATGTTCCCGGCAACGTCCTACTCTCCCACGCTGGTCACCCGCGCAGTACCATCGGCGCAATAGGACTTAACTTCCGAGTTCGGGATGGGATCGGGTGTTTCCCCTATGCTATAGCCACCGGAAAAAATTTTTGGAAACTGGACCAAGTCAACATCAAAATAATGTTTTGGCAAAGCCATTCGGCTAATTAGTACTACTCGGCTGAATGCATTACTGCACTTACACCTGTAGCCTATCAACGTTGTAGTCTTCAACGA